>NZ_NFKG01000003.1:0-127138 GCF_002160275.1 Pseudoflavonifractor sp. An187
CCTCAGAAATGTAAAATTCCAAAACCATAATGAAAATGCCGACCGCCATCTCATTGCCTCTGCGCTGAGATGGCGGCCTTTTTATACGCCGGGAGATTTTACGGTTACGCATGACAGCTTGGAATCGGTGTGTTACAATACAAGCGTACAAAAACAGGCTATGACCGCTTTCGCTCATGCTGTCCATGACTGCAAGCGCACCCCAGACGAAGATACCGCAGCTGGTGAAGCGAATGCCTTGATGAAAGATGCAACGGTGAAAAGCTGAATTTGACGGAGGACATTATGAAGATAAATGATATTGAAACTTCAAGGCTTGTATTAAGAGGATTTACAAAGGAAGATGCCTTGTGGGCATATGGTATCTGGAATCATCCAGAGATGGGACAGTATTTGCCAGATGAGGCAAAAGAAGAAATAGATGATGAATATTTGAAAATGTTAGAAGGCCTAGGTGAGGATGGGGACTGCTGTTACCTGATTCCTGTTTTTAAGGATTCCTTAGAACGGGTAGGGACATGCAGTTTCATAATAAGTGATGACAAGAAAGTATATGACATTGCCTATTGCGTACATAAGAATTTTTGGTGTCAAGGCTACGCAACTGAAATCGCTCAGGGAATGATAGATTATGCTCGTCGTCAAGGAGCCGAGAAAGTAACCATTTATGTGGCTCAGGAAAATGCCGCTTCCAATCGTGTTGCCCAGAAATGTGGCGGAAAAATTGTCAGCGAGAGTACATATAAGAAAAAGGGAACAGATAAAATCATGAAAGATTATAAATACGAAATTGTACTGTAATTCAAATCGATCTCAATTAATATTTCCCTCATAAGGATGTGAATGGATATGTTTATATTTTTCAAAAAGAGAAATCATCAGCAAGAAATACCGAGGCGGGATAAAATTGCCGAAACTATTTCTTCTTTCTTTTGGATGAAGATCGATGAGATACAAAAAGAATCCAACCTCTCCTCTGGTCCCTTTCAAGATATTTGCCTTTGGACGTTGTTTTATTACTCCACTGCCAATGAACTCGAAAGGCATTTGCTTAAAAACGATGTACTCCAAGCCAATATTTCAAGCCTAAAAGAAATGATGGGCAATACTTTTGAAACAATAGGCGGCGCAAAATTTTTCCAGGAATTAGTGTCAGTTTTTTTGTCTGATTTTGAAACTTCAGGATGTTCCACTTCGTCTATTGATGATATTCAACGCCTTTGCATGATTGCATTTCAGTCAGCATATCCAGACTCGATTTATGATGCAATTGTCCAATTCAACTTATTTTCAGGAGTAACTTCTTCTGTAGCCTTTGTATGTGAGCTTCTTGCAGCACCGAAACCATAATCACTAAGTATAGGCCTGTTGCAAAACTGAATTTTGCAACAGGCCCCTCTATGTTTAGGCGATATAAATTTTGTGTTGCTTGCGGGCTTTCGTTGCAGTTATGGCTCTATCTCATAGGGCCAGGTGTTAATGCCGCCAAACTCATAGATATTGGTGTAGCCCAGTCCGGCCAGCGTGGAGGATGCGGTCTTGCTGCGGTTTCCACTGCGGCAGTAGACCAGCACCGTAGAATCCTTTTCAGGAATCACGGCGGCGGCAGTTTTCTCATCTATGCTTCCCACCGGCAGCAGGACAGCTCCAGGAATGTGGCCGCTGTCGTACTCACTCTGTTCCCGCACGTCCAGGACAATCACTTCCTGGGTGTCCATCATCTCTTTGGCAGCTTCCTGGGTGATCTGCTCATAGGAGCCGTCTGTGGCATTCCCACCACATCCGGTCAACAGCAAAAGTAGAGAGGAGAGTAAAATTGCAATTCGTTTCATTTGAGTTCCTCCAGAAGTCCGGCAGCAAAGGCTTTGTGCCCCTGCTCCGTAAAGTGTACGCCGTCGTAGGCCAGGGAGATGTCCCACCTTCCGGCATCGGCAAAGCAGATGCCAAGCTGCTCTGCCAGGGCCTGACAGAGCCGGGCAAAAGTGTGGGAATCGCCAATGAGCTGCTGGCTGGATACCCACTCACCCAAGGTCATTGGCGGTGGTGCAATGAGGAGTATCTTGCTTTTCTCCAGACGGATGCCGGAGAGAAACCTCTCCAGCTTCTTGGCGGCCTGTTCCGATCTTTTCCCCTGGAGCAGATCGTTGGTGCCAAGCATGACAATCAGCAGATCAGTGTCAGTAGGAAATTGTGGAGCAGAAGAAGGGATCTCCCGCCCGTTTTGCCCCATATTGCAGACAGTCCAGCCAGTTTCCGCAGCCAGGATGTCCACCCACCGGCTGTCCGCGTCATAGCGCCCGCTGAGATAGCCTCGGGGGTCGTAGCCGTAGGTGTTGGAATCGCCGAAGCAGATGATATTCATATTGTGCTGATCCTTTCCCCTGGTAGCAAATGCACTTGCATCACCTGGCTGTTTTTAGTCTCTCCAGAATCTCCACATCCGCAGGACAAAACTCATACTGGTCAATCTCATTCACCGTGATCCAGCGAATGTCGTTGTGCTCCAGCTTCTGTGGCACTCCCTCCTGGATGGTGGCATGGAACAAGGTCAGGTGAACTGTCAAATCCGGGTATTCATGGATCACGTCCATAAATATCTCCCCCACATCTAGAGTGATAGCCAACTCCTCCTGGCATTCACGAATGAGTGCCTGTTCTTTGGTCTCCCCTGGCTCCACCTTTCCACCTACAAACTCCCACAGGAGTCCTCTTGCCTTGTTGGCCGGGCGCTGGCAAATCATAAACTTGTCCTGATCCCAAATCAGGGCCGCTACTACTTCAGTCATTTATCCAACCACCAATTTATTTGTCTTCTCCAAAACTTCGCCGAAATCGGTCAATCAAGCCTCCAGGTGATCTGCTCCCGTCATGCTTCCATAGTTGATATTCTCAGGAAGGTATAGGCCGCTACACCGCCTGTGATCCGATCCGCCTTGAACTTCTTCAGCACATTGCTTCCACGCTTCCGATGATGGATGTACCGCTGTCCAGTAGGCAAGTCATCCTTATTATATTTTGACCGTATGAGCGTACCCGGCTATGCCCTTGCATATGTGGCATTATTGTATTGAACGGCTAAGTCACTTCCGTCTACCGGTCTTTGTGAATAGTCATTTGATAGCGATCGTATTAACACTTCTCTTATTTCAGGAGTCGTATTCAAATCGTTTAATTCGTGAATTATTCCACCAGGAAACCTTTTGGTTAGCACAAAGACGAACACTGCGCACAATTGAAACACATCTGAATATGTGCCGACCAGGTCACTCTGAAAATAGCTGCAATCAACAGCCTCTGGACTCATCCAAAAGGCGGGGCCAACCTTTTCATTCGGTTTTGTTATTTCTCTGTGTTCCTCGGGATCAAGGAATGTACACAATCCAAAATCACTGATTACCCATGTTTCGCCTTTGATAAGTACATTCTCTGGCTTGATGTCTCTATGGATTGCGACCTTATGAATCTCTGCTAATGCTTCACATAGGCCGCGGAATTGCGCAGCATATATCTCATAGGGTACTGACTCAACACCCCGCAGGTAGTCGACAAGATTTCTATCAGCGCGCTCCATAACAACAAACGGAAGTTCCACTTCTTGTCCTTTCCTGTTAACCGCATCAACCTTTCCCTTATCAACATAACGAATGATATGCGGATGGTTAATGCGCTCCATCAAAGAGACTTCCTGATCAAATCGTTTTTGGCTTTTGTGGGAAAGCTGGAGAAGAAATTTAACGGCATAAATCGAACCACTTGAATCAATGCATTCGTACACGGCTCCATTTCCACCAGAACCAATTCGGTCCTGCAATTCATAACTCTTGCCAGAAAAAGAGATAATTTCGTCGTCTATATCGAAGAACAGATTTTTAAGATATATCGTCATATTCTGCCTTCTTTCCATATGCAGGCGACAACCGCTCCTTCAAAAAGTCCACTCTCCATTGTCTATTAGAGAGGGAATTTGCATCACTCAGGCACCGAGTAGCATATTCTCGATACAAATCATCGTCACTTTGAGGACCAATATTATCACACATTTCGCGCAGAATCTCTCTGGTGCTCTCCAAATTTTTGCAGTTTAAAACAGCATCTTTGCGCAATTCAAATATGCAAGCAAACAGAGAATAGAAGTCTGACTTTTGCTTAAACCGTGTATCTTTCATAGGGAATTTTTCTGCGTCAAAGATAAGTGCAATATCGTCAATAATTCCCGTAAAAATATCAACGATGTCTGCTTGATTATCAAGCTGCATATACTCCTCGCATACCGCATCCAAATAATCTTTCTTATCTTGAATCCCTTTGAGAATAATTGTAAGTAGTTCCTCTACATACTCTACATCAAGCATTCTTCTGCGCTGTTTTACTGAGAAGATTTTTGCACCTTCGAAGAACTTGTTTTCAGATAACTCTTCTGCAAGGTGTATAAAGTCTCCAGGAAAATCGGCACGGCGGAGCTCTTGCTTATTCAGCTGCACAGTGTACTTATTCACTCGAGAATACAAATCTCGAATCTCTTCGTCAGTGGGATTGAAAATTTCATTAATATCGATCTTGTATCGCAGAATCTGATTTTGTACCTCCGGCGGAAGATCTGAGAACTTCTTATCCTGGTATTCACCTATATACGGTTTTTTTAGCGCAAGCTTATTTTTCACAAACTTAAGAATAGCCGTCAATCGCTGTTGACCGTCAATAACAACGCGATAAGTATTTCCATCCCGGATAATCGATTTGATATACACTTTCGGTATAGGAATTCCCTTAATGATGGTATCAATGAGCATGATTTGTGCCGCTTTACTCCAGACCTCATTGCGTTGGAAATCTGGTCTTAACTCTAAACGGCAGCTATCATTCCAGTCGCGTACATCAGATATTGGATGCGAGTATGATTCCCATTGCATAATTTCATCCCTTTCATTGTGAGAAAATGTTTCAACTCCAAAAATCCTTCAATTTCTTGGCTTTGCTGGGGTGTCTAAGTTTCCTAAGTGCTTTTGCTTCAATCTGTCGTATTCGCTCTCGTGTAACTCCATATATCGCACCTACATCTTCAAGCGTAAGAGGTCTATTATCGTCAAAGCCTGTTCTGAGACGTATAACATCAGCTTCTCGAGGATTTAACGAACCCAGCGCATTTAAGAGAGCGTTTCTGGCCAATGATGCGGAAACTTTTTCAAACAATAAATCATCGGCCTGTATAAGCTCCTGTGGCCAAGGCAGCGGCTCTTCGCAGTCACTTTCTTCAAAGTAATCAGAAAGGTACAGATGATTCTCGGCTTGCTTGATTGCTGCAGCGATGTACTCATTTGCTTCCCCAAAAGATATCTCTAAGCTATCTGCGATTTCAGAAACAAGGGTTTCGCAAATTCTACCGGGCATGCAATCACCACACCAGTGGTTAAGGTAGCGTTCGTAAGCCGGAAGCATTTTTTCTTTATAGTGAGCAGGAAAGTAATACTCCATCCAGATAGGCGTGCATTCTCTGTTAATATTCTGCTGTATCCACAAAGATGCATATGACTGAAAAGCCGAAAATCCATCCGGGTCAAATCTATCGACCGCAATGACCAATCCCACAAATCCGGCAGATACCGCATCTATAATATCATATTGGTGTGATTTTGCCATTGAAAGCGCAATCTTCAACGCAACTCGCAAGTGGATGAGTATCAGGCGTTCTCTGGCATATGCATTTCCTGCAGCAGTCTGCATAGTAAGAGCAGAGATCTCGCCGTACTGTGGCGGAGGCAATTGCCTGATAAGTTCAACCACATATTCAAGATCTGGCGATAACGAGATAATTTCCTTGAAAATGGCCTCATAATCTATTCTGCTGTAGTCCTCAAAATGGTCTACATCTTTTCCAATAGGTGCAGTTTCATAGATTATAATTCCGCGAATTTCAAGTGCTTCGCTTAGTTGATCAACTTCAGATACAGACAGGGAGTAGGTGTCCGACATATCCATGATATCGTCAAAAGTCAAGAAACCTTTTTTCTCAGACTCAGCAATCAGTAGCTTTTGACAGTCTGCAACTTTAGACATTCCAGACACCTCTTTCTTCGGAGTCTATATCTTATTCTGTATTAGCACGACACAGGTCCAGAATATCTTTACTGGTAATGCCTTCATTAAATCTTTCATTGAACTCTTCTACAAAATCATACATACGGTTAATGTATTCGGCGGGATCTGTTGAACCGCCAACGAGTTTTTCGTACAAAACATCAATGCCACCAAGTACATAGGAATCAAACAATTGAAGATCAGCCTCATCTGCTCCAAAACGACGGAAAGCCTTATCTAACCGTGCTTCCTCATCAGGCTCGTGCTGGGTATCCAAAATGAGTATAAGACGAAAGATGTACTTCAATTGCTCAGAGTTGTTTATAAGCTGCTCTGGGAAGATATTCTGGTCCGCTATAGCACCATCGGAGTTTTTAGTGCCCTTCCGTTTGAAAAGAAATCCAATCAAGGGTGCATTCATGTATACATCCAGATTTCGCTCAAAGATTTTTGCCTTTGCAACCTCGTCAAAAATAGATGTCAATGCACTAACCTTTTCTGCATGGCTTCCTGTAAAACGATACTGTTTATCAAACATAATGACACCCCCTTATAGCAGACGAGTATGAAACTCATCATTTTTTTCAAAGTAATGACGGGTCATTACTTTTGTGCCAAGGTGCTCTTCTGCCAGCTCACCATCTGTGTCTTTAATGAAAATGATAACTTGTTCCGCTGTTTCTGGAATTGCAGCGCAAATTGCCTTAATTCTACGCTTATCAAAAGCAGACAGCGGAGCATCCATGACGAGAGGATACGGCTCGGAGTATGCTTCGTCACCATTCTCAAGCTGATTTTCTCTTGCCATTTTGATAATAGCGGAGATAAACGCAAAAATAACAGAAATGCTCTGGGCCGTAGACGTCTCAACTCCACCGCCAAAGTCAGTCACATAGACGGAAATATTGTAATGCTCATCAATCGTAAGAGACAAGCCTCCATCATAAATAGACTTAAATATCTCATTGATATACATCTGCAGCTTCGCTCTGATTTGCGCTTCCTTTTGCTTGTACTCTGCATTCAATTCATCAAAAATTCTCTGAGTATAGGCCTTGTACAACTCAATCATCTGGTTGTTTTTGTCAAGGAGAGATAGTTCGGAGCGACTATTCTCTTTCTGCTTCTTTTCCTCTTCAAAAGCACCTTGCTTACGGAGCAATTGCTGCTGTTCAGCTCTGCGCTTAGAAATGGTATCTGCACAAGCCCGTATCTGTGTATTCAGCTTCTTGACCTGTTCCCGAACATCATCGCCATCAAGTTTTTCACTAATGATAGCCAGTTGTTCTTCAAGGTCTGCAATGGATTCTTCTTGCTGGCTAATCAGACTGACCTGTTCAGCAATATCTTGGTATAAACAAACTTCTCTGCTGTATTTAGAACGAGAGTCCTTTACAAATTGACCAACCGTTACGCCAATAGACTGCGGAGGCAGATAATCCATCAGCTCCATGACCTTGTTGTAAGGGATGGTGCCGGGGTCAAGATGAGTCCCGCAAATGCATGTGCCGCGCTTCAGCAAAAACTCGATGGTCTTAGAATGCATTTCTGGGATATCTTTCCCGCTAAAATCACTGTGAGAAAGGACTTCCAGGGCTCTATGTACGAGTGAAAGCGAGAGAAACGGAGTTATTCCATCATTGAACTTCTTGCAGCTTTCTTTGATGAATTGTGCTCTCAATTTTTTGAGCTTTTGTAATTCTGCTGTCAAGTGATCTCTTTCATTTTGCAGCTTTTCACCATCGGAATATTGTTTGATATCCTGTTCAAACTTGGCTTTTGCAGATGATGCCGCATCAATCTCATCGTCGATTTCAACCAAGCGCTTGGTAATTTGTTCAAGCTCTCTCTGAAGTTCATCGATTCGCTTCGAAAGTTGCTGAATTTTGCCACTGCTATCACCAGTATAGGCCTCGTTGAACTTTCCCATGACTGAATTTGTTCTGGTAGGTGCAATATGTCCCAATGCAGCCAATGTAGCCTTTAAGCCGGTCAGTCCCACAACAGCGTTTGAAAAACCGCTGCTCTTTCTTCCGCTGGCAACCTCCTTACTCATTTTTTCAATGCGTTCGCCGTCAAAGAAAAAGTAATTTGAAAGCTCCTTAGGAAGAATTTTTTTGATTTCTGCTTCGCATTCAAGCTGCTTCAAGTAGCGGGTATTTCCATCAGCGGATTTGACCGCTATGTTTAACACTGTATTTGCGCCTGTCACTTTGTTACTGTAGGATTTCTTATATTCTTGTGTTCGAACGATCTCATAAGTTGCACTGCCGTGAATGAGCCTGAGAACAACTTTGACAGTAATTTTCTGATCTGGTGTCATCTGCTCAGCAAGGACTCTGTTGAGCATAATCTTGTCAGTAAAATCGGTTTCTCCATAGAGACACCAAAAAAATGCCTGCGCAAATGTGGTTTTACCTGTGCCGTTTTCGCCAATAATGAGAGTAACATTTCGTTCAGGATCAGTGGAGAAATCTATCTTTTCATTGATGAACTGTCGAAAGTTCTGCAATTCTATTGATTGGAGCAGCATTGAACTTCCTCCTCTATCCACTTCTTGATATCACGAATCATTTGAGCATCCGTCTTGTTTTTGGTGCGCAAATTTGTGTTTTCGGCAATAACGATCTTCCGTTTCAGACGATCGATTGCCTTCTGATCAAGGTCAAATTTCGATGTCTCCATATGGATCCTCCTTTTTGTTATCATTCAAATCGTAGGGCAATCCATAACAATCACAGATTTCCCAAATCAATTTAGAGGCTTCCATAGAGTTCATAGACAACCGTCCGAACTCCGATACTCTCGTCAACTCGTTCTTAACGAGGGACAGATCTCTTCGCATTTGGTCTTCTGTCAAACCGGACACTTCATCCAAGGGCCGAGGCAATGTTATAAAATCATAAATTTCCGCGAACTCCTTGCCTGTTTCAGGAGACTTTCTTAACACGCGGCCACGCCTTTGGATATACTCTTTAGGGTTGGTACTACTTGCCAAAATAAAAGCAGTACGAATGCCTGGAATATTTACACCTTCATCCAAACATTTGATGGCAACAATAGCCTGCAAATCATCACCATCTTTAAAGTGCTGCTTTATAGCGTTACGCTCTTCAATATTTTCCTCAGCCGTAAACTTAGATACTTTCATTTTAAGCTCATTGCCAAGCATTCTTGTGACAGCTTCAATCTGTTTGATATCTCCTTCATCCACATCCGAATTATCAGCATTTGGTGCTAAAACATTTGTGGCTCCACAGTATACCAACAGGAAATGCTCCTCCTTATATGGTGTAATAACTTCCTTAAGCCGAGCAAGCTTTAGAGCCGCAGCTGCAACAATACGAGAACGCTGAATAGCGAGTATCTCACCATAGCTATCCAACTTAACCTTTCCAGATTTTCCTTTGATTACATGGCGGGATATTTCGTAAGAAAGTTGCTCATATTTTTCGAGTTCCTCATCATTTAAGTAAACAAGGATAGGATGGTACTTGTAAGGCGTAAGTTTCTCTTCCTCGATTGCTCGCTCAAGACTATACTCAATACACTTCTTCCCGAAGAAACTATAAAGAATGGCTGTGCCTTCCTCATCACGATGTCGTTCCAATGTAGCAGACAGTGCAAGCCGATAAGTGAAGCGTTCATCTAATAGCCTTGCGTAGCTTCTCGCACCAAAGTTATGCGCTTCGTCCACTACGAGAAGGGTCTGGCTCTTTATTTTTCCAATCTGCTCCTGGACAAAAGTGCTTGCAAATGTTGCGTTGGTGCAAATAAAGCAAAAGAAACTCTTTTCGCTTCGTAACTTTTGATCCCGGACCGCCTTAGATAATCTCTTTTTCCAATCTTTTTGAGATGAGCTACTGTAGCCAATAATAGGCTGAATGTTGAACTTTACGATATCATCTACCCATTGCTCAACCAGATGTTGATAGGGACAAACAATAATGACTGCGAGTTCATCGTTTAAGTCTTCAGATATTTTCGAAACAGCTCCCAAACCTGTAAATGTTTTTCCGGTACCCGTTGCCATATCAAAAATGCCGCGATAATTTTCTCCTACCCATGCAGAAATTGCTTGCTTTTGGTAATCATGTAGGGTTATATCTGGTGGTATCCTAGCACCAACCACATCATGATTTGTTGCAGAAGTAGCCGTAAATTGCATTTTTTCTTTTCGGGGAGGAAACTGTTCTTGATCAATGTTGAAATTAGGTGCCTTCTTTCTGTATTTCTCTATTAAGGCATTCGTTATTTGAGGAAATTCCAGAACTCGAATACTTGGCTCACAGTCATTCCAGATCGAACAAAAAGCATTTTCCTTTAATTGAACACGTTCTGCTTCGCTTTTATCTTGCCAACTACGAAATACATCAATAGTTTCATAATTCAGGGACATGGCAGTAGAAGATTCGTTCATTGAACCAGAAAACGCAACTTTATTCCCTTCCGCATCCTCAATAATTCCCATTTTTTCATGGTACATTCCGATTCCTCTTACGTCCTCTGTATAAGCAATTTTTATATCTAAAATGCCGGTTGCAATAAGATTTGCCAAGAGGTTTAGCCGCTCCATGGAATAATAGTCGGTCTGTTCATCTGACAGCTGCCCTAACAAAGCAGCTTCAATAATTTCATCGCGATCTGCATATCCTTTTTTAATTGCTTCAATATCATCATCGGACAGATAAGGTGAAGCAACAATCTGGATCCTACCGCCCCGGCAAGCAAGATCAGCGATACCTTTAGAAATTTCAATGAGAGAAGACGATGAAAAAAAGCCTACAGCCCTCTTATATGACACAGCTTCTTTGAGTAGTGGGACATAAAATTTCTGCACCACATTGTCAATCAAAGAGCGATATTCGGTTTTTACGGTATGATCC
Source organism: Pseudoflavonifractor sp. An187 (assembly GCF_002160275.1). Lineage (NCBI taxonomy): Bacteria > Bacillati > Bacillota > Clostridia > Eubacteriales > Oscillospiraceae > Pseudoflavonifractor > Pseudoflavonifractor sp. An187. Next base: position 10,962 of record NZ_NFKG01000003.1, read on the forward strand.
TGAAAGCTCATATTTTGCGCTCCTCACAGATTTTCTTCAATGTAATCGAGAGCTTGCCGGAGTTCCTCAAAATCTTCTTCTGAGGTGAAGTAGCCTACACTAAACCGAATCGTTCCAGCTGGATGCGTTCCAGCAAATTGATGTGCCAGTGGCGCACATTGCAGTCCCGTTCTAACAGCAACGCCACAACGGTCAAAAATATCTCCCGCACTATCACTACTAATGCCTTCAATCAAACAAGAAACGATTCCCACATAATTGCTGTCGGGATAATTGCCGATAATTTTAATAAACCAATATTCTTGTAACAGCGCAATCAATTTCTTTCGGTGTTCCTGCTCTTTTTCCCAGATTTCTTCAATGCCGCACCCCAGCCCCCATTTTATTGCCGCGTTTAAGCCAGCAATGCCTGAGATATTCATTGTTCCCATTTCATATCTTTCTGGTACGCTTAAGGGCATATTCTGGTTAGCAGACTCAAATCCCGTGCCACCAAATAGAACTGGAGGCAAGTCAATAGAAGGGTCCATAACAAACCCCGAAATTCCTGTAGGCCCATACAGGGTTTTGTGTCCTGCAAAAACAGCAAAATCAAATATGTTGAGGCTGAGATTACAGTCCACAAGACCCGCAGTCTGTGCCATATCTATGACAGTGACAGCGCCAAAGTTTTTAGCCAATGAACAAATTTCTGTTACGGGCGCAATCAATCCAAATACATTGCTCGCATGACTTACAATTACTAAATCTGGACGTTCTGATTCAAATTGATATTTTGTTCTGTCCAGGTCATATTTAAAATCACGCGAAACAGCCAGCTGGTGAACGGTAATAGTACCATCTTTTTGGAAATAATGCAGAGTCCGAGTTACTGCATTATGTTCAAATGGGCTTATATAGATTGTCTGGACTCCATTACGAATCAGTCCCTGAATAATAATGTTCAGCGCTATCGTTGCAGTAGGAGTAAAGACCACTTGTTTTGCAGGGCAGTGCAGAAGTTCTTGTACCAATGCCCTGGTTTCACCAATCAGGGCATTGGCACCCTGTGCGAGGTTATAACGGCCTCTTCCCGCGTTGGCACCATTCAATCTATAAAACTGATCCATACTGGTATAGACCACCTCTGGCTTGGGATAGGTTGTCGCCGCATTATCGAAGTAGGCCATCTTTTTCCCTCCTAACACAATTCTTTCAGTATATCCATAAGGATTTGTCGCTTTTCCTGCTCAGAGATGGATTGTCCCATAGAATCCAAAGCACCTGTGACCTGATTGTACAAGAGTTGACCTCTCCCACTATTACTATAATCAATACGAGAAAACCTCTTTGTAACAGCTTCGCCGTTTTCACCGATGAATGTAACCTGATAGGCATCTGCCGCTACTACTTCTTGCGTAGAAGTATCCATGCTCTTGTATGCTTCTGCAGTTGCTTTATACTTTTTTATATTGGCAACAAAGCGCTCGTATGTGCTGCCATCCCAGTCCTCTAAGCGGAGATCTGTGGCTGTTTTTGCAAGACGAGCAACGAGTGTCTCTTCGTCGTTCGTTGCTGTTTTGAACAGACCGAGGCATTTTTCTGTTCCATCGGTAAATATCTGCTCAAAAACTTTTTCATCAAGACTCTCACACCAATCTCTGATTACGGATGTCAGCGAAACAGCTTTTAGGCTGTTAACATTCTGTGATGTGGAAAAAATTTCTTTAACTATTTGAATTAGGTCCTTTTTAAGCTGCGCTATGCATTGGTCATAGTATTTCTTTGCAGCAGTGACATTTTCCGCTAATCCAGTGCTAAACTGGTCTGTATAGTCAAAAGCCGTCGGAAGTTTGTCGAATAACAATTCATGTCCACCAACATCGCTCTTTAACAATCGCAGCATAGCTAAATAGCGCTTATCAACCTCTTGGCCTTTTACACTACGCTTGAGCTCCTTTGCATATTTAGGTAATGCCATATACCAGCGTTTCATTGCTGACACAACATAATCATATGCGTTAACCAGTTTTTCAGCGTCAATTACATAATCAGAAAAAAGATCTGCAAGTTGTTGGGTAAACTCCGCCTTTTCGGGATCCCAGTCCAGATATGCCAAAGTAAACCCTTCGGGATTAGCATTTATTTGGAGCAATATATCGGCAGTCATAGGAACTTGTCCGAATCTGTCTTGCAGAATTAGTTCCTGCTTAAACTCATGAAACACTGCAGCAAGATAAATAGGGATAAGACCTTTTCGTAAACCAATATGATTTTCCGGAGCTACCAGACGGTGATACAACACTCCAAGAGATATGCTGCCGGAAGCCTTAGTTTCCTGGATAAATCCCACTATCGTCTCCATCATATTTCTAATTAAATCATCCTGCGGATTTAGGTTAATTCGAATAAACCCATTATCTGTGACGAGAATACTTGTCCGCAAGAGTGTGCTTCTCATGATGGAGACCTCTTGGCCAGATCCAGATAGCCCCAGGTTCGGTTCTAACACATTTCTCAGCAAACCCGCAATAATTTTACTTCTACTATTGTTAGCAATAGAAGTGATATCATTTCGATTGATCGCTTCGTTGTTGATAATGGGAGTAAGCGAATATACATTATCGCAAATGTCCGACATCAAACCTGTAAGCGCAGCCTTTCGAGTGATTGTTTTCTCCTCACCCATGTAGATGTAGCTGGATTTAAAGTTTTCAGGATGCGTATAAGTACCTATGAAGTCGGAAATTACCTCGCGAAGATCCTCATAGACTACTTCATATTCATCGAAGAGGACCTTATCTCCAGACGCTTGATCTCTCAATAGAGCAACTGCGTTAAATTCTTGGATAATATCCGTAATCTCTTTATATTTTTTAGGCAGAATGAAAATAAAACGTGGGTGTCCAACACTGGACTCAACAAGTACTTCATGTAAACGGTTAATGGCCTCATCGCTCTTAGGAATAATCCCATACACGACCCCGTCAGCGTCGATTATTTCACTCTTTGTTGTCCAGTCTACATCTAAACGAACTTCTTCCTCTTCGATAAACTCAAAAGCAAAATAGCGAGTCATCTCTCTTTCGTCGTTATATCGAGAGGGGTAAAGATAATTGTCAAAGTTTGAGGAATTCAAAGTTTTCTTGGTTGAAACTTTACCAGATAGAGCGGCAACAGTGTCACGGATCTTCTGACCAATATCAACGCCCGAGGTTTGCTTCAGACGTAAATAGTCATTGCTGCGCTTTAAATAAATAACATATTCTTTTTCTATTAAATTCGCAATCGCTCCCTCAATCTCTCCAACAGTATATTTGATAGAAAAAATGCCAACAATTTCGTCTTTTGTTGGTTTCAACTTCTCAAATTGTTCCAGAATATAAATGAGGGATAAAACTTTCACAATTTTGCTTTCCAGAGAGCCTTGCTGCAGTTTTGACAGAATAGCTGTGGTCAGCAAATATGTTTGATGAATTTGGCCGGTATAAACCTCTTTTCTAAATAGCGGCTCAAAGTAATCATAGATTTCATCCGGGGTAATTACATCAAAGCATTTGTCATCATAATCTGCGAGGAATTGCGGTAGCGTAGATGTTCCAGCTGCAGACAGAAATGTAAATAATGTTCTTTCATTTTGGGCAACACGCTCAGAAAGTCTCGGAAGAATAAATGTAGAAACAGGATGGAGGGGATAGCAAGTATATAGGATGCGTTTTACATCCTTTTTGGTTGCATCTGTAAAAATTGCATGGTTTGCGTAACGATGCTTTACACTATCAAACTCTTTTTTATGCTGCTGGCAGAATTCTGCCCAAAGGGTAGCATCCTTTTGAATAACAGAGGCAATGATTTCGTAAGTTTGAGCAAAATTATTATTAAGATGGATGTGCTTAAATCGCTCAGATACGCCTCGCCAGCCATCTACTTTCTGTTTCGGTAGAGTATCAATATAATTGGCAATTTCCTTATGTGAAATCAGCATCAAATGCATCTGATACTCGCCGCTGCGATTGCACTTTTCAGCAAAATCTTGAAGCATTTTTGTGTCACTGACAGATGCCTCAGAAATGTTCGCTTCTAAGAATTTACTAAATTCATCGTATACTACATAAATGCCAGTATATCCTTTCGAACGTAACCCCTGAACCGCACTTTCGTACAGTTCAACAACATCAAATCCAAGGAATGGGCTGAATACGCTGCCTGCAGTCAATGTCGGATATATGCGTTCAAATTTTTCATATGCAGTAATACTATAATCCTCAAGATCCTCAATAAATTTCTTAATTGGTTCATCAATAGCCTTTTCCAGCTGAGCATAGGTGGCCGGAAAATCTGACTTCCATCTCTGGATCACCGCTACTGCGGCTTTGTAATTAGTCTCGGGCATGATATCCAGCAACTCATTCTCTGCCAATGTTCTCTGGAGAGCCAAAAGGAAAGCTTGAGGAAGACTGGTATTACTTCCATTGATAATTATCGGCAAAAGTTTTTGATTGCTTTCATAGTAATTCAAAACGCACTGATAGAGAAGTTTGTTCACTTCAAGCTTAGGCACCAGTTTCTCAAATAGAGAAAGATCCTTTTTCATAAGCATGGAAAGAATCATCAAAATAATATGGGACTTTCCCTTGCCATAGGCACCAATTAATACTCGAGCTCTATCAGCAGAAGCAATCCGAGTGCTCAGAAGAATATCTTCGAGAAGAGTAAGGGCCGATTGGGTCGGTATAAAGTTTTTGAGTTTATCGTCATTATTCAGGTCATATCCAATATTTACGGAGTACTGGAAGCCCGAAGCGACAGAAATCATGTTACTCATTTTTGATTTCTCCTAATCCTACTCTTCAATACTTGCGTAATACATATCTACGCATTCTTGGAAGGTTCGTTGATGATTTAATCGGACTATATCCAAGCCCGCTGTTCTAATAATCTTTAGTTCGCCCGCCTTTTCTACATAGTGAAGTACATCCAGCATTGTAATGGCGTCGAGATTAAAAATGCGACCGATATTACATGGAGCTGTCAAAAGCTCATTTAAAGTAATTTCTTCTCTTCCATGTACTTGATCAACAATTACAGCAAGGATTACCCAGGGATTAAAGCTCTTTGCTGATGGGATTGACTTTTTATAAGTGTGCTTTTCTTTGCTTAGTATATCAATAAATCCCAGTTCACCAAATGGGCAATCTATATTGTTTTCAGGTGATACCTTTCCGGGGTTTGATTTGTACCTCGGTAAATATGTGTTTATAATGCATGTGAAGTCATCGTTAAGAGACCGCAGAGCAACTGAAATATCTTCACCACTCATCAGAACATAGTTTTGTAAAGCTGAAACAAAGTCTTCTTTGGTAAATTCACTCATTTTAAACTCATTGAAAAAAAAGTACCACGCAGTAGCATTCTCTTGATTAGATGCCAATTTGTAATGTAAAAGATGCAGGGTCCCAAGTTCTTCAATGTACCGGTCATGTTCATAAATCAGGTGCCCCAGGTCTGTAAAGTGCTGGATGCGCCGGCCAGCAGCTGGTTCTTGTGTTACTCCAACAGCCTGCAGCCAATAACGTAAGGCTTTTACCATATTTGTGCCGATACCAAGTATATCCGTTGGATTTTCGTCCCGTGCAACAAAAACATCCGCTCTATTATGGACATGCTTCATGCCCTTGTTCAGCCAGCCTTTTCTTATAAAAAATGTATCATGGGCACGAAATTTCATAGCCATCGGTACGTACCTCCAAATGTCTTACTTCGTTCTCAGATATTTATCCATCATGCAACCGCCATCCAAATACTTAGCGGTAACACACATTTTGCAGCGAACACACTTGTCAGGGTTGATATAATAATTATCACCTATAATAGAAATGGCTCCAGCACGACATAGCGATTCACACTTTAGGCACTTACGACAAGCGTTAAACTTGCGGATCTGATATCCAATCATGCGCTGCAAAGACTCATGATCCACAACATTCATTGTTTTAACTTTAACAGCATGTTTATATCCATCTTGTCCAAACGGCTGAATGGAAATGATAGGCACATTAGTTTTCATATCAAGAACTAATACCTCATTCAGTAGTTTTTGTCCTAACTCCGGAGCCACTCTTCCAAACGGGGTAAACATACCGATTAATTCATCATCTAAAGGACGCAGCAAACTGTAAATCTTTGCGTGATCCTCCGCAGTACAATTAGTAAATCGAATTTTTATATCGCCAGCTGCCGCTAAACCATTCCCACCCTGGCGGGCTTTCCATTTTCCGGTGTCGACGTATGTTATTGCATCCGGTTTTCCAATTTTTTTTGCAAAACTTATAAGAAACTCTCTCCACTTGTTAGATTGTTCCGGCATATAAATTCTGGATAAAAATTGCGCACGCTGGTTGTTATTTGGACAGCACCAACAGCCAACACGATCATATCCCAATCTATAAGCGTCGTTAAAGTCTACCTCCTCAGATAGAATGTACAGCCAAATGTCAAAATCCTTCCAGAAAAAAATGGGCGAGGCAACTGTTTGTTGTTGAATCTTGACAGATTCAGCATCATCTTCAATTCTATTGTACTTACTTCGACTGACAGATTCTGATTTTCTTATTCCATAAAAGGTCAGGATTTGCTGATTTCGATACAAGCTGTTGATAACTCTTGTAATTGGACCCGTTTTAAACATAGAGCAACACCAGCGCATCATTCTCGCAGGAGGACCGATATCTTCACAAACATCATAAAAAACTTGCTCTCGATTCTTTGCAATTTGAAAAATTGCGAGAGGGTGATTTTCTCTATATCTTGTCGCATACTTAATTGTCGACGGGAATTCTAAAGTTGTATCACCAAAAATATGGACCAAACTTGGATTGCTAAGTGCCTTTATAACGATGTCTGCTGTCACTGTTGAATCCTTACCACCAGAAAACGATAGAACAATATGTTCTTCATCGAATTTTTCTGCTGCTTTTTTGATAAAAGAATACGCTTCATCTTTGAGATAATGCAACCTTAGTTGATTTGCATTAACAAAATGAGCAATATGATGGTCGAAATGCTCATATGTATTCTGCCCTTTATATTGTTCAATCTTTTGACGTAAGACATCAGTATCTGCTTCTTGGAAGGTTTTACTTGAGATAGAAAATGACTTCCCATCGACATAGTATCGGCTATTTGATGCCCATACAGATTTATCAACATACGAAAACGGCTTCTTTCCTAAAAGCAGTTCAAGCAACAAGCGTTCCTCTGGAAATACGGGTCTCAGGTCTGCGGCAAGATACTTCATTTTTCTTCCGCATATGGGACAAAATCCTTTGTCTGCTTGGTTTTCCACTTGGATGACAGGAACGGCACAATGCGCACACCAATATACCTCAGTAGGAAGATCTTCAATTGTTACTGAGCCGCAAATTGGGCAGAGTTCCTCGTTAGTTTCTATACGGCAGGTTTTACACCACATGTTTGTTTCTCCTACACATCAGTATTAAAAATATACGCTTATACGCTACCCCTATATTAGCTCAGTGTAACATATTTGCGGTCCGATAAACAGGACATCAATTATTTCTCTTCTTGAATCTGAATACACTTCTTACGCGCATCCATGGGCTTTTCGGCATCCTTAGGAATAGCCCAAGATTTCCCAAACTTCGTTAACCCCGGAATCCTTCCTTGTGAGCATAGAACCTGAACCCGTCGGCGGGTGATTCCCCATTTTTCAGCGGCTTGGGCAATCGAAATATAATCCATATTTCACACTCCATCAAAATAAAACAGCCCTACCATAAAAGGAGGGCCACATTAAATACAGCTGACGTCAATACAAAAGAAACAGTCCTTGCATCTGCACAGTCGTTATTAACGCAATAGCTTAATGCGACAAGTAGGTTGGAATCATTATATACCATTTAGCGAACAATTACAATCGATTACTACTAATATTCGACAGTCCTCAGTTCTGCTCTATGTTGCTATGTAAAATTACTCACGACAAACAGAGCAGACAAATAAGAAGCAGGTGAATTTAATTGAGTATCTCTGTGGTAAATAGTAAGATTGCACCCATCTTTCCACATCCCGTTCCAGACGCACCAATTATCTACCCCAACACCTTCTCCGGCGAAGGCCATAAGGTATTTGAGGTTGCACAGGCCACTGGCTACCCGCTGTTTACCTTGGCGGCCATCACTGATCTGGACTTGAACCACGACATTGTACCTTGGGACAGCTTACCTGCTTTCAAAAATGCCGATCCCTGCACGGATGGTGCAGATGACTATCTACAGCTCCCTCTGGTTCCCCGGAATGAAGGAGTACATCTTTTCCCATGAGCCAAAGCGCTGGCCGGAATGTGCCTACTTTTCTCTGGGAGACAAGGAGGCCAAGACACGAAATGCTGTTTTGCATACAGTTCAAGAGAGCACTGAGGGCGTACATACTTATGATCGATGCGGTGTATTGAACCAAGGAAACCACTTTGTCCAGAGCGTGGAGCACACCAGGAGCACACCACTGCCTGGATACTGAGCCGATGAGACTTGTCATAAGCGCTATTCCTGGATACAATGGCAATAGGAAGGGAGGCATAGTCTATGGCAACAATCCGATGTCCGCACTGCGGCAGTCCTGTCATGGTGCGGGGAAGCCGTTGGGAATGTGGCTGGTGTGGGGATTTTGGAAGTACTTCTTCTCTGTTCCCATCCGAACGAGCCAAGCTGGTTCCCGAGAAAAGCACACCACAAATTACTTTGAGCTTTACCGTCTCTGTGGAGGACACTACGCCTCCGCCACGCCATTTTACCCGCACAGAACTGGTGGATATGGTCCGCCGCTGGGATTTTTCCGAAAACGAGTGGGCCTGCCGGGAACTGCTGATTGCCGACTTTCCCGATGCTGTCCGGCGCTGGACTGCAGAAGAACTGGAGGACATGGACACCCAGGATCTCCTTTGTGAAACCGGTAACAGTGACCCCCAGGCCGCAGTTCAGATGATGAAGTTGCTATTGGACACGGCAGAAAGTCACCTCCAGGAACCAGAGGTGGCCGAGCAGCTGTTGGGATGGGATATGTGCGATCTGTTCCGAAATCAGTTTGTCCAAGCTCCCCTTTTGAAACAACTCAAGCAGGATGACCGTCTGGCACGGCAAATATTTCAGAGTGCCTATGTAGGGGATGCTCAGGAAGATTTATTGGATGCGTGTGACTGGTTTGGGGAAGCAGAACTGAAAAAACATCTTTATTCTCTTTTGACTCAAAATCCCTTTTTCGAAGGATTTGACTAAACGGAACAGCCCGGCCTGTGTCAATCACAGGCTGGGACTTCCTGCTTTTTCGATGTTTTCTTATCTTTGATTAGGCGTGCTAAAAACTGATACGCCTGAGGGGCAGAAATAACTTGCATTCAGGTGCCATCAGAGGTACAATACCCCAAACCTGAATATGAAAAAGAGCCCTTCTGGACAGGCGGCGGCAGCGGATGCCGCACCTGGTCAAGAAGGGCTCTTTGACCACATGCGATTCCATAAAATTTGATTATTCCGAACATAAGCGCTTAGAAACTGGCACTATTTTTGCATAGTCCGTTGTTTTTGGAACATAAAAGTTGTGGTCAAAAATTCGCAGTCGAATTTTTCTCCCTTATTGATATTATAAACTTATTTTCTGTTCTGTGCCGCAATCATGCACTTTACATCGAAGATTTTATAGTGCCTATTCTTTGTCTATAGCGTGTTAAAAATTGATACGCCTGCTGCACGAATTTTCGATGTCTTGGTTATGTGTTGGGCAGATCGTTTTCAAAGCACCGGCCCCAATCTCATCTCTCGACTGCAAGCGTACACACTGGCTCGCCACTGGCTGCCTCTACATAGACACATCTTCCATGACAAGCTGTTCGCTTTCTGCATGACCGGACAGAGACAGGAACTCACCTGCAATATCCGGGTTTTTGAACCGAAGTACATCCGTATCTTTTCTGCCAAAAGCAAGAAAATCCACGCCGCCATACCACACAACACTTTCATCGACAACGGCATACCGCTGATTTGGTTCTTTGTGCGTATGGACCACTATGCCTATCTGCTCCAATATCTTAATCGCCTCACACACACTTTCTTGATTTAAGAGTTCTCTGCCATCTGCCGTTCTGGTATGGATCGCAATTTCGACACCGGAAGCGACCGCCTTCTGCAAAGGGGGAAGAAGTTTCACGATTCTGCCTTTTTGCAGATAGGGACTAACAATAACCACGCTGCGGACAGCATCGTCCAAGTCCTGCTCAAAGGGAAGCATAGATGAGTGGCCATCATAAATCACACCGATAGACTGATCCGCTGCACCGAATTTGACCTGATATCCCAGTTCCGCATAACCCTTCAGGCGTTTATGATACATCCGCTCCAATGTAGGAACATTGATATCCACATAATCGTAGATGCGAACTTCCTGCTTTCCTTCATAATTTCTATGGAGACGACCGGCATACTGTGCCAATGTGCCCTTCCACGATATGGGCATCGCCAGAAGCAAGGTGTCCAGCCGTGGGGCGTCAAAGCCCTCTCCAATGTACTTTCCGGTGGCAACGACCACCACATCCTCATCGTCAGGCATATTCTGCAATGCGGTCAGCTTTTCACGCTTATCCTTTTGCTTGTCACTGCCAATGAGCAAGAAAACGTGTTTCACCTGATCCGACAGCTGATTGGCAAGCAATACAGCGTGTTCCTTCCGCTCCGTCAGAAGAATCGGTGTGCGCCCCTCCTGAACCAGCTTCAAAGTGTCTGACACCAACAGTCCGTTCCGGTTGTGATTTTCAATCACACCGGCGTACATATCCTGAATCCTGTTGGCATCCGGCAACCTCATGCGAGTAAATCTGGGGATTACGATATGAGAGAAGCTTCGCTTCTCCGCCTGGCTTTTTGCGTCCACCAAATACCGGACAGGACCGCACTGCATAAAGATGATGGGATGATGGCCGTCCTTGCGGACAGGTGTGGCAGACAAACCGTAAACATATTTGGCTTCCACGGCTTTCAGCACGGTTTCAAAGGTGAATGCGGCCACATGATGGCACTCATCTACAATGACCATTCCGTACTCTGCCACAAAAGACTTTACCGTCTTTTCTTCTCCCTTAAGCAGGGACTGCATGGTGGCAATATCGACAATCCCGCTGCGGGTATTCTTTCCACTGCCGATTTGGCCAATGAGATGCCGCTTTTTCTTCCTGCCACGCTTTTTAGGAAGTTCCGGCAGAACCTCATGAATATTCAGAAATTGTTCCAGCGAGGATTTCCACTGTTCCAGCAATGCGCTGGACTGTACCAATACCAGGGTATTGACTTTACGCTGTGCAATCAGATATGCACCGATCACAGTTTTCCCAAATGCAGTAGTTGCGGACAGAACACCCATGTCTGCGGCAAGCAGCGCCTGAGCAGCGGGTTCCTGCTCTGGACGTAGCATTCCGTTGAATTCCACATCAATGGAATGTCCCAGTGATCTGTGATCCTCCAGGATGGCAGGGACTTCATATTGATCGAATAACCCCAGAAGCGCCTCTATACAGCCACGGGGAATGCCAATGTAATTCTCATCCTCATATCCGCAATCCAGCACACGGGGAATGCCATATACGGAAATGCGCATGGCTTGCTTGGAGCGAAATTCCGGATTTGGAAACGCCGCAAGCCGTTTGAGCGTATTCAACGCCCCTTGAGAGAAGTCTTTTTTCTCAATGTAGATCAGATTGGAAATATACAGGCTTACCTGCAACGGAAAATCTCTACGTGTCAGTTTTGTCTGGGTTCGCTTGCGTTTCCAGGGCACTTGCTTCTCCTCGGCATCTGCCAATTCTCCCACGTCGCCATGATGACATAGTTTCCTTAAGGCTTCTTCCAACTGTTCCGGTGTGATTCTTGGCAGAGAGGAGAGAAACGCCCATTGATCGGGATAAGGCTCAAAGCGGTCATCCACAAACAGAGAATTTCCGTCTTTCTGTGCCTGTCCTTGAAATGGCAGGGCAATCAAATTCCCGAAACCGCCCTTCGGCACAAGATCCTGAGACGGGAACAACCGGTCATAGGACGAAAAGGATAGCTCATGCCGGCACGACATGGTTTGGGTCAGCAAACCGGTCCCCAAGCGCCTGGCATCGGCGGCGGAAACAGGCTCCGAAAAGAAAAACCAGACATGGGCTCCGTTTCCGGAGCGGGAGCGTTCCACTGCCGGTACAAGTCCCGCATCTTTGCAGGATTTACAAAATGAAGTCACATCAAGCTTCCAGTTTTCTTCATCAAAATCCGCAGCCAGCAGCCAAGTCTTGTTGTCCTCCAGCATCGGATAGATTGCCGCCACATCTCTGCACAAAGAATCACGGCCAATCAAATGTGCTTTGACCACATCGGCCGTGAGCGGCCGAAACTCACGGTTGGGGCACTCTGCGCACCTGTATTTCTTTTTATCGCACAGGCCATGTACCCATTCATTTTTACAGACTGGGGTGTAACCGGTTTTCCCGGTGGTGGTGCTGTGATACCGGCGTGCATATACATCTTCCCGCCCTTTGAAAACAGAGAGGAAATACTCGATTTTCTCCTGTGAGGAGCTGTGTGCGTGAACCGGAGCAGACTGTACATCCGTTAGAGCACAGCTGCGCCACAGCGGCTCGGAGCATACCGCCCTTTTGCCGTTTTCATCTTCACAGAGAAGCAGCGCCTGCCCCCCATCCAGAGACGGGACGATTTCAAGAAGCGTATATTCCCGGCCATTGATGATCGCTTTTCGATTCATACACAGCACCCCCTCCGCACCAGCAGTTACTTCCGTCTATACTTTGTTTTCCTGCCGTTTCCATCCTGATAAATCAGGCCCTCGGCAACCATGCGTTTTAGAATCCGGTTGGCTGTGGCCTGGCTCACATCCAGCAGCCGGTCTACATCACTGCGCACGATATGACCATGGGAACCAATGAAATCCAGAATCCGTTTCTCTTCGCTTTTGAGTGTACCAACCAGTGTCTCTGTATGATTTGCGCCGGTGTTCCTGTTTGGTAGCGTTATTTTGAATGCGTTGCTCGATACCTCGATTTTGGGCTTCAACTCCGTCTCCGTGTAGGCGTTCATGATTTTAGGCATACCGGTGCCGTATGCCTCAATCAGCTGCAGACGATAAAATATGGCTGCCAGCTTGGGGTTTCGGCAAACCGAAAGTCCCAGCATAATGTCGTCCAGTTCAATGCCGGAGGGCAGTCCACCCACAGAAACAAATTCGATTCTGTCAGCATACACACTGACAAGGGTGCTTGCACGGAAGGAATAGTCTCTGTGGACCAGTGAGTTCAACAGCGCTTCCCGCAGTGCATCTTCCGGATAATCCCGTGTGTCGATTCGGTATAGCCCATCAAAAGTTGCCTTTGTCTGGTTACGCATATCCAGATAGCTGTATAGCTCCTCCATCTGCTGAAACAGCGAACCGTCAAATTCTCTTCTGTCCTGAAAGCTTCCCTTATCTTCCCCCGAGAAGGTCGCCGCCTTGATGGTGCTGGGACACTGGTCGGACAGGAGCAGCGCCACATTGGAGTAGATACCATCCGCGGAGGTCATCCCAAGGGTCTGCATTTTTGCAGCATCAAATGGGATATTCTGCTTCTCGAATTGCTTCTCTGCCGCTTCAAAGCTGAGGTTCTGTTCCAGTGAACGCATGGATTCGAAGCTGTCACCATCGGTTTCCTTAATCATTCTTCGGATTGCAGTATCTGTAGCCGGGTCAGAAGATGTGCCGTTTCTGACATAGACCCCACTGGGTTTCAACCCCTTACTGCCCAGATAATAGGGCCGGTCGGTTCCTTTTTGAATGGTCACAGCGATGATATCCTTGTCCGTGACATGCTGCGTTTCATAGCCCACAAACATTGTCACATCAGGTTTAATGGAATCTCGAATCATATTGTTCAGCTGCAACATGACTTGGTCTGCATTTTTGACTCCCACAACGCTTCCATCGTTGCTGACGCCAATATACAGCGTACCGCCTTTTGTGTTGGCAAAGGCAATGACTTCTTTGCAGATATCTCCCACGACCTCTGCTTTCAGTTCAACAACTTCACTCTCAACAAATGCCATACACAGCGCCTCCTTTTCTTAGTTATCATTATAGTCATTCTTGTCATTCTTGTCAAATTCTATTCATCTGACAAGAAACTAATTCCGGCCTGTCAACGCCTTGGCGCGAGAATATTTCTTTGATTAGACGTGCTAAAAACTGATACGCCTGAGGGGCAGAAATGACTTGCTTTCAGGCTTTGCCAAAGGTACAATACCGCAAACCCCGAGCATGAAAAAAGAGCCCTTCTGGACAGGCGGCGGCAGCGGATGCCGCGCCTGGTCAAGAAGGGCTCTTTGACCACATGTTTGACCACAGACAGCGTCGGAGCACTCGGAAACAGTGGAAATAAGAGCGCTAAAAAGTAATTGCTTTGGAGTGGATAGTTCCATAAACTACTATAAATAACTATAAAAAATACCGAGAACCTCTTTGGGAGCAGGATGTCAGGAGTTCGAGTCTCTCCACTCGGACCACAATTGTATGGCCTCCACCAAGGGTGGCAGGTTTGCATCCGCAGACTTTCTCATAGACCATCTCCTTTCTGTTGCGTATGGAATTACCTAGCGAGCCAATTCCTTTTCTGCTTCCTCAACCACATCTGGCTCTGCGCTGTTTATGGCCTTTTGAAGCCAATATTCTGCCTGGCTTCGGTTTTTCTCCACATAGATACCCTGATTGTAAAAGCGACCAACCAGTTCCATCCCCTTGCCATATCCAGCGTTTGCCGATTCTAAGTACAGATCAAAGGCTTTTCCCAAATCTACATCTGTTCCAAACCCATAGTGATAACAGATACCCAGGTTATAGGTAGCTTCTATATGCCCCATTTCATGGGATTGGATCAAAAGCTTTGTAGCCAGATCGTTGTCCTCCGGGACACCGTCACCATAGATGTGCTTCATGGCCAGCTCAAACAATTCCTGTGCATTCATATTGGTTCCTCATCTCGTTCGATGTAGCGTCTCATACACGCTCAGTAGTCAAACTCGTGTTCCCCCACTGGGATTTTCTGCGTCAATGTCTCCCCAGGATACGCCTTTCGAATCTCAATGAGATTCAAAACAGTGTAGCCACGCTGGCGCAGAAATGCTATCATGCGGTGATTGTTGGGATGAACATAATTATAAACCGTATTGTCTCCATAGGAAGCAGCCAGTTCCTCCGCTTTGCTGTGCAGAGCAGAAGCGATTCCACAACGGCGGTATTCTTCGCCCACAAAAAGGGACTCCACCCAGACTACTCCGTCATCAACCCGGCACACAACATAGCCCGCATATTCGCCATCCACCACAGCTGCATACACAGGAAACTTAGCAACCAGATATTCTTCCATTTCCTCTCGCCCTGCCTCTGGATTGGGCTTGGACGGAATGTTCTTATAGGAACGTAACTCAACTCGGAACAGGGCAACCAACTGTGCCAGAGCTTCGTTGACCTTGGTAACTTGGATAATCTCCATACTCTCTCCTCCATCGTGTGAGATGCAATTCTACGTCATTGATGTTCAGCCAGTATCTCCATTATATCGGCCCAGCGCAACGTTTTCCATCCCCTCTTTTATTCCAAAGCATACTTCCAGTTTCAGCAAAAAAGGGAGCAAAGTTCTACCTTGCTCCCTTTTTTGCATGAAATTCATATTTAGTTTGTTGCGGCCAGGTATTCCTCCGCCATATGAACGGCTACCGCGCCGTCTGCCACTGCCGTCACCACCTGACGCAGCAGCTTGGTGCGTACATCGCCCACGGCAAACACCCCGGGAAGATTGGTGGCGGTGGTCTCATCCGCCACCACATAGCCCCCGCGGTCCAGCTCCAGCTGTCCCTGCACCAGCTCGGTGGCGGGCTTTCTGCCCACGCTGATAAACACCCCGTCGCAGGGTACCGTGGTCTCCGCCCCGGTGTTCACGTCCCGGAGCCGCACGCCGGTGACCTTGTCCTCGTGCAGCAACTCCACCACCGTGCTGTTCCACCGGAACTCCACGTTTTCCGCCTGAATCAGAGGCTGGTGGTACACCTTGGTGGCCCGTAGCGTGTCTCTCCGATGCACCAAAATCACCTTCCGGGCCACTCGGCTGAGGAGAAGGGCGTCCTCAGCGGCGGAATTGCCGCCGCCCACCACAACCACCGTCTTATCCCGGTAGCGCATACCATCACAGGCAGCGCAGTAGGCCACGCCTTTCCCCACCAGAGCGGCCTCCTGGTCCAGGCCCAGCTCCCGGGGATTGGCCCCGGTGGCCAGAACCACGGTTCTGGCGTAGAAGGTCCCCTCGCTGGTCTCCAGCTCCTTGGGTGCCCCGGTGAGATTCATACGCAAAACCTGGGCGTACTCCGTCTTGGCTCCGAACCGCTCCGCCTGACGCTGCATATTCTCCGCCAAGGTAAAGCCGTCCACCCCGTCCTCAAAGCCGGGGTAGTTGTCAATGTCCTGGGTCAGGGCCATCTGGCCCCCGGCGGACAACTTTTCCAGCACCAGGGTATCCAGCCCAGCTCTGGCCCCATACAGGGCGGCGGTGTAACCGGCCGGCCCGCCGCCCACGATGATCATATCATAGATGTGGTGTTCGCCCATAACCGTCTCCTCCTTACTGCTCCAACGCTTGGCGGATGAACTGGTCGATCATAGCCTTGGACTCGGGGGCCACAATGGAGGAGATGGCCTCCCCGTTCCGGTACAGCACCAGGGTGGGAATCACCTCAATCTGCTGCTCCTGGGCCAGCTGGGCCTCCTCGTCGATGTTCACCTTGGCCACCACCAGCTTCTGGCCATACTCTTCTGCAATCTTTTCAAATGCAGGGCCAATCCGGCGGCAGTAGCCGCACCAGGGTGCCCAAAAATCCACCAGCACGGGCTGATCGCCCTGGGTCAGTTGTTGAAATTGTTCCTTATTGATATTGATCGCCGCCATGTGGGTCAGCTCCTTTCCTTTGTCTGAGGTTAGTATACCCAAACTGTGAGATTTTTTCTGTGACCACATCACCAAACATAGCCCATCCTTGGACACTGAAAAGCAGGTCGCAGCCCAATGACTGCGACCTGCTTTGTTTCTACTCTGTGTGATGGTCTACGCATCCGCTTAGCCGTTGCGGCGCTTGCGGGCAATGGCCACGCCGCCCAGAGCGGTGGCACTGCTCATCAGCACGCCCACCATGGCAGCCAGCTGGCTGGCATCTCCCGTCTGGGGTACGTTGGTCTCGGGTTTCTCAGACACCACAGGCTTCTGAGTGGCCTCGGGGGTCTGGCTGGCCTCAGGGGTCTGAGTGGGCTGGGGAGTGGTCTCAGCGGTGAGTCCGTTCATGGCGGAGGCGAGCGCTTCCACAGCGGCGTCCACCGCGTCCTGATCCTCCACGCCGAGGGTCTCGTCCGCCATCAGCGCCTGAGCCTCAGCCAATGCAGCTTGGAACACGGCCACGCTCTGGGCGGTATAACCGGAGAGGTTCACAGCCTGAGCCTGGTTCAGAATATCCTTCAGGTTCTCCTTGTTGGCCTTGTAGCGCTGGGCCAGAATGGCGTTGAGCAGTGCTTCGCTGGCCTCTCCCACATCCCCTGCCAAGGCATTGCCGCTGTCTTCCAGCAGCTCCTGGGCCTGGGCCAAAGCGTCCACCAGCTGCTGCCAATCGGTCTGCACGTACTTGTCCTGCTCGGCCACCATGGCCTCGGCCTTTGCCACCAGCTGCTCCAGCATGCCTCTGCCTTGTATTTTTTCCACTGACGTGGTAGCATGAAGGAAAAGGAGATGGAACCATAAAACTTTACAAAATCACCTTCAGCCCCACAGGCGGCACCCAAAAGGCCGCTGACCTGCTGGTGGAGAACTGGGAGGCCCAGTCCATTTCGCTGGACCTCACTGACCCCAATGCCCACTTCTCCGATTACTCCCTAACCGCAGAAGATGTGGCCGTCATTGCCGTGCCCTCCTATGCTGGCCGGGTTCCCGCCCCTGCCGTCCAGCGTCTAACCGCCATGCAGGGCAACGGCGCCCGGGCGGTGCTGGTGTGCGTGTATGGCAACCGGGCCTATGAGGACACTCTGGTGGAGCTGGAGGACGCCGCCGTCCAGGCGGGCTTCCAGGTGGTGGCCGGAGTGGCCGCCATTGCCGAACACTCCATCGCCCACCAGTATGCCGCCGGACGTCCAGACAGCCAGGACAAGCAGCAATTGCAGGACTTTGGACAAAAAATTTGGGATAAGCTGCAGTCCGGAGACAACTCCCAGCCCGCGCTGCCCGGCAACCGCCCCTACAAAAAGGCGGGCGGAGTCGGCATGGTGCCCAAGCCCTCCAAGGACTGCAACCGCTGTGGCCTGTGTGCCCAGCAGTGCCCCGTCCAGGCCATTGACCCCGCCGACCCTAGCCGCACCGACAAGGAGCTGTGTATTTCCTGCATGCGCTGTGTGGCCGTGTGCCCCAAGGGTGCCCGGAAGGTAAACCCCGTCATGCTCACCGCCGCACAGGTGGCCTTGAAGAAGGTTTGCTCGGACCGGAAAGAGGGAGAGCTGTTCCTGTAACCGTACCGCAAAGAGGTGTTGGCCCCCGTTGGATGGAGGCCAGCACCTCTTTCCTTTCCTCAAGTATAGGTTTTAAGCATGGTGATGCATTCTGTATAAGTATTGGTGATTCTATCTCTGGAGTGTTAGAATCAGAATCAAAGATCCACTCACATAAGGAGGAACCCATATGAGTAAACACGTTTTGGTCATCTCCACCAGCCTGCGCTCCCGCAGCAATTCCCATCTGCTGGCTCAGCAGTTTGCCCAGGGCGCTCAGGACGCTGGGCACCAGGTGGAGCTTGTCTCCCTGCAAGGGAAACAGCTGCACTTCTGCAACGGCTGCATGGCCTGTCTGGAGGCCCACCGGTGTGTCATTGAGGACGACGCCAACGCCATTGTGGAGAAGATGGGGGCAGCAGACGTCATCTGTTTTGCCACTCCCGTCTACTATTATGAGATGGCCGGTCAGATGAAGACCCTGCTGGACCGGGCCAACTCCCTGTATGACTCCGACTACGCCTTCCGGGACATCTATCTGCTCACCGCCTCCGCCGAGGAGGAGGACAGCGCCTCGGATGGACCTGTTCACGGCCTCAACGGCTGGATTGCCTGCTTTGAACGGGCCCGACTGGCCGGCGTGGTCCGGGGCGGCGGCGCCAACGACCCCGGTGAGATGGGCCAGGACAAGCTGGACGCTGCCTACCGGATGGGCAAGAACGTGTAAGGAGGGAGCACGCCATGGAATCCAAGTACAACGGTTATTCCTTCCCCCTCCGGGACACCGTGCGCCGGGAGAAAGTAAAGTTCCACAACCGCTACGGCATCGAGCTGGCGGGAGACCTGTACCTGCCCCAGGACGCAGCGGGAAAGCTGGCCGCTGTGGCAGTGTCCGGCCCCTTCGGGGCGGTGAAGGAGCAGTGCTCCGGGCTGTACGCCGAAGAGCTGGCCAGCCGTGGCTTTGCCGCTCTGGCCTTTGACCCCTCCTTTATCGGAGAGAGCGGCGGGGCGGTGCGCAACGTGGCCTCCCCCGACATCAACACCGAGGACTTCTCCGCCGCCGTGGACTTTTTGGCCACCCGGGACTTTGTGGATGGGGAGAAGATCGGCATTCTGGGTATCTGTGGATTTGGCGGCATGGCCCTGAACGCCGCCGCCATGGACACCCGCATCAAAGCCACGGTCACCTCCACCATGTATGACATGAGCCGGGTCAACGCCAAGGGCTACTTTGATTCCACCGACAGCGCCGACGCCCGGTACGAGATGAAACAAGCCCTCAACGCCCAGCGCACCCAGGACTACCAGTCCGGCACCTACGCCCGGGCCGGGGGTGTGGTGGACCCGCTGCCCGAGGACGCCCCCTTCTTCCTCAAGGACTACTACGACTACTACAAGACCCAGCGGGGGTACACCGAGCGGTCCCTCAACTCCAACGACGGCTGGAATGTGACCTCTTCCCTGTCCTTTGTCAACATGCCCATTTTGCACTACACCAACGAAATCCGCAGTGCCGTGCTGATGCTCCACGGGGAGAAGGCTCACTCCTGCTATTTCAGCCGGGACGCCTTCGCCCACATGGTGGAGGGCAACCCCTACACCGCCAATAAAGAGTTGCTTATTATTCCCGGAGCTGTCCACACCGATCTGTATGACCGGAAGGACATCATTCCCTTTGATAAGATCACAAGTTTCTTCCACGAGTATTTGGTATAAAGGAGGCCTTTGAAATGGCAGTAAAGCAGACCGCAGGCCGGGACGCTCTGGGTAAGTTTGCCCCCAAGTTTGCCCAGTTGAATGACGATGTATTGTTTGGAGAGGTGTGGAGCCGTGAGGACAAACTCTCCCTTCGGGACCGCTCCCTGGTCACCGTGGTGGCCCTCATGGCCCAGGGGCTGGTGGACAGCTCCTTCCAGTATCACCTGACCACCGCCAAACAAAACGGCATCACCCGGCAGGAAATTTCCGAGATTCTCACCCACGCCGCCTTCTACGCTGGCTGGCCCAAGGCCTGGGCCGCCTTCCGCATGGCCAAAGAGGTGTGGGCGGAGGAAGATGACGCGGACGGCAAGGCCCAGCATCAGCAGGAGATGGTCTTCCCCATCGGCGCGCCCAACGATGGCTTTGCCCAGTATTTCGTGGGGCAGAGCTATCTGCACCCCCTGTCCACCAGCCAGGTGGGGGTGTTCAATGTGACCTTTGAGCCGGGTTGCCGGAACAACTGGCACATCCACCACGCCACCCAGGGCGGCGGGCAAATGCTGATCTGCGTGGCCGGGCGTGGCTACTATCAGGAGTGGGGCAAGGAGGCCCAGGAGCTGCACCCCGGCGATGTGGTGAACATTCCCACCGGGGTCAAGCACTGGCACGGGGCCGCTCCCGACAGCTGGTTCTCCCACCTGGCTCTGGAGGTTCCCGGTGAGAACAGCTCCAACGAATGGCTGGAGGCCGTCTCCGACGAGGAGTACAGCAAACTCAAGTAACGAATAAGGGGGTGACGGAACCGTCACCCCCTTTTGTCGTCTATTTGGTTATCCGCCGATCTTTTCCACGGGTTTTCCCACCTTATGCTCCAGGAAGCTGCGGAAAGAGTCCACCGTGCCCCCCTTCAACTCTCGCTTGGCAAACGCCTGGGCGTGGTTTTTGCCCAGCACAAAGACAAGATAGTCCCGGGTCTCCGCAATGGCCAGGATGTTCCCATACTCCCAGCTGGTGGTGGCGCCGGAGATTTTGCACTCATAGTGGTCCCCGTAGAAGCTGCTGCTGCACAGCTCACTGCCCGGCATCATGCGGCGTTGGGCCATCAGGGCGTTGAGGCCGTCGCCCCAGCCCTGCACCACAAACAGGCACACCACCGCCACCAGGATCACGGCTTTGAACCACAGCCGTTCGCCGGGCTCCAGCAGGAGGGACAGCCCCAGGACCAGAAGCAGGCATCCCGCCATCCACCACCGCCGGGCGGTCTTCTTCCGAACGGTTTTCCGCAGCGCGCGAGACATATCGGCCAGAGTGTGGCGATCATAGATGGTATAGCAGCTATATTCCATAGAGATTCCCTCCTAACTTGGCGCGGTCATTTCTTTTACAGTATAGCAAACCCGCAGTGGAAAATGCAAGATTTCCACTTACCAGATGGAGCCCTGGAAATGGCCGAAAATTTTTTCAACTTTTTTTGATTTCCCTCTTGCAATTTCAAAAATCATGTGCTATTATGTCATAGTTCGGTTCAGATCCGGGTGTGGCGAAGTTTGGTATCGCGCTTGACTGGGGGTCAAGAGGCCGCAGGTTCAAGTCCTGTCACTCGGACCAAAAGAGAAGAGCACTGTCAACATCAGTTGGCAGTGCTCTTCTCTTTTGATTTGTACGGGGTGGTGAACCTGCGGCCTCTTGGTGCCGTCAGGCACATAAAATCCGCCGCCCTATGGCCTCTAGAGCGTCCGCTCTGGGGGCCATAGGTTCAAGTCCTGTCACTCGGACCAAAACAACGGTTTTTTTATTATCCCCTTCTTTGGTGGATTGAGCTATATCAAATTGAATTGCCTGTTTTTATTTTTGGGGACGATACTTAAAAATCAATATGGTTCCCCATATTCCCCCACAAAGCATGACCTCAAGAAAACCAAGGAAATGAATAGAACCAAAAGAAAAGTTCGAATTAACAAACGCCACAAGGTGATTTGCACCTAAAAGCCAGCATAGTGTTGTAGTTTGAATAGTTAATAATCTTAGGGCAGCAATATCCTTTTTCTTTATCGAAAGCATGATTGCTGTTATTAAGGCAATATTCCATAACGCAATTTCTCGCTGCCAACCAACCGCACTTCCCCAAATTGAGTACTGCTCTCCAATTTGAGGAATGAATAATTGCCAAATACAGGCTCCTCCACACGCAAAAATGATAAATAGTAGATAGAATTTGTACGAGCACATAGATTTTTTATTGTCGTTCTCGGTCATTGTGTTCCTCAAAAACATGAAATCTATTTCAGGTTTAGTGTATCACGCCATCCGTCTGATGTCAACAATGTATCTGAAATTAGTTTCAGATTTTATTGATTTGATCACTATATTGCGGTATAATGGTTAAGACAACAAAGGCGGGTGAATGTAATGCCTACAAATGAAATCCGTATTCCTAAACAAAAACGGTCTATTGAAAAAAAAGATGCTATTATAGTAGCAAGCTATGAACTGTTTTGCGAAAAAGGGTATTATAAGACTAATACGGCGGAAATTGCAAAGGCAGCAAATGTTTCTACCGGAATTGTCTATAACTATTTTCACGACAAACACGACATTCTAAAGGAAGTTATTGGTCTGTATATTTCCAGATTGGAATCTGAATTTAGAACTGCACTTAGCAGGCAAATTCAAAAAGAGGATCTCCATAACCT
This sequence comes from Pseudoflavonifractor sp. An187, assembly GCF_002160275.1. Classification (NCBI taxonomy): domain Bacteria; kingdom Bacillati; phylum Bacillota; class Clostridia; order Eubacteriales; family Oscillospiraceae; genus Pseudoflavonifractor; species Pseudoflavonifractor sp. An187. The sequence goes on from NZ_NFKG01000003.1 coordinate 33,935, forward strand.
TGTTAAAGAACTGCTTGATGCATTGATTACCTCTCATACCATGAATGGTTCTGCGCATAATGAGTTTATGGCCTTGGCGTTACTCGATCCTGAAATACAAAATTACTTTGTTGATTTTGAAGCAAGGCTACTCGCACAAATTAAGGAACTTCTTATTAGTGCAGAGTTTTCGTCTTGCTTCTTAGAGGAAAAACTTCGCATCGCTTTTGGGATCATTGAGCAGCTTTGCCACGATTATATACAGCAGATCATTGATGAAGCACAGTTGTCCAGATCAAAAATTGTTGCGGTTCAAGCCATTACGAGTTTAATCGAGATGGATGTTGAACCGGAAATTAAATAGTCAGTATAGTGATTTTATAAATCGTTCAAACACTAATACCTGAAATGTAAAATCATTTTGGGTGATGTTATGAAGTTTGAACGAGATGAGCGACGATTTGACTTTCACGATATAGGGCTTGCCATTAAAAAAGCTCGGGAAGCCAGTGGGATGACGCAGGAGCAACTGGCCTATATCGTTGACCGGGCTCCTCGCACCATCATGTATAACGAGAATGACGGCCACCACCCCAGCCTTAACACCTTTTATCAGATGGTGACGATGTTCAATATATCGGTTGACCAATATTTTTATCCGTCCAAGAATAAAGGCAGCGAGTGTAGAAAGCGTATCGACGCCATGCTTAATGCTCTGGACGAAAAAGAACTGAAAATTGTAGAAGCCACGATCCAAGCGATGAAAGCGGCTAAGGAAACGGAGGATGCGTAAGAGAAACACGCACCTCCGTTTTTTTGCGCTGTTTAGGGCAGCGCACTAATGGCAAGCAGGGCAAGTGTGGCCACACTTGCTATTTTTGCAGCCCGAGAGGGCCGCAAAACGCTTGTTGGGGAGCCCATCAATGTATACATCTGGCACCAGGGCCTGCTGTTCTATTTCCATTTCATCCCCATGTTCCTGTTGCAGCTGGTGCTGTGCCGCACCCGCTCCACCCCGGTGTGCATCCTCCTCCCCCTGGGCATTCTGGCCGGAGTGGGTCTGGTGTGGCTCTGTCTCACCCAATGGACGCTCTTGGGCTGGGCCCTCTTTATATACTGGTGCACGGCCCCGGTGATGGGCTGCGCCCTGGCCTGGGTGGTCTACTTTGCAGGGTATCTGCTGGGGTACCGACGGGTCTAACCACACAAAACGCATGGGCGGACGGCCTCGAAAGGCCGTCCGCCCATGCGTTTATTCTTCCAGAGCCAGAGAGGCCTGGAGCAATTTCTTGGTGTAGTCGTGCTGGGGGTTGTCGTAGATGGTGTCCACGTCCCCCTGCTCCACGATCTCCCCCTGGTACATCACCGCCACCCGGTCGCAGATCTGATAGACCACCGCCAGGTCATGGGAGATGAACAGGTAGGACAGGCGAAACTTGGCCTTCAAGTCCACCAGCAGCTGGAGGATTTGGGCCTGCATGGTCACGTCCAGAGCGGACACCGGCTCATCCAGCACAATGAGGCGGCTGCCCCCGATGAGGGCGGCGGCAATGGCCACCCGCTGGCGCTGACCGCCGGAAAGCTGGGAGGGGCGGCGGGAATAGTGCTCCTCCCCCAGGCCCACCTGCTGCAGCATGTCAATGGCCTGGGCCTTCCGCTCCTTCTTGTCCTTCACCCCCAGCACCCGCAGAGGCTCCTCCAAAAACCAGCCCACCGACTTGGCGGGGTTCAACGAGCCGTAGGGGTCCTGAAACACCATCTGAGGCCGGAAGGCGTTGACCTCCAAGGTGCCCTCGGTGTCCTTTACCACCCCCAACAGGCACTTGGCCAGGGTGGATTTACCGGAGCCAGACTCTCCCACAATGCCCAGCACCTCGCCGGGGTCCAGGGTGAGGGAGACGTTGCGCAGCACTTGCTTGCGCTCCTTGCCCTTTCCATAGTAGCTGTTGAGGCCCTGGATGTTTACCATTGGTTTCTCAGCCATGGCTGCCACCTGCTTTCAGTTTGGTTCGGGTGGGGCGGGAGGCGATGAGCCGCTGAGTATACGCCTGCTGCGGGTGGTGGAACACCTGCTCCACGTCCCCTGCCTCCACGATCTCCCCCTGCTGCATCACCACCACGTGGTGGCACAGGGCCCGGATGACACCCAGGTCGTGGGAGATGAACAAAATGGCGATGCCCTCTTTCCGGTTGATCTCCTTGAGGGTGTCCAGAATCTGTGCCTGGATGGTGACATCCAGGGCGGTGGTGGGCTCATCGGCGATGAGCAGCTTGGGCCGCAGCACCAGGGCGGCGGCAATCATCACCCGCTGGCGCATACCGCCAGACAGCTGGTGGGGGTACTGGTGGTACAGCTGCTCCCCATTGGGCAGCCCGGCCAGGGCCATGGCCTCCAGAGCCCGCTGTTTGCGCTCCTTGGGAGGCATCTTGGTGTGGATGCGCAGGGCCTCCTCCACCTGGGGTCCAATCTTCATGGTGGGATTGAGGCTGGTCATAGGCTCTTGGAAGATGATGGACAGGTCCTTGCCCTGATAGCTGCGCATCTGGCTGCGGGTGAGGTCCAGCAGTTCCACCCCCTCAAAGCGGATGGAGCCGGAGACCTGGACGCTCTTGCGGTCCAGCAGGCCCATGATGGCGTGGGCGGTCATGGACTTGCCTGAGCCGGACTCTCCCACAATGCCGATGACTTGGCCCTCCTCCACATGGAGGGAGAAGTCCTTCACCGCCTCGAAATGACCCTTGGGGTTGGGAAATGCAATTTTCAAATGTTCAATCTGTAACATCATGCCGCCATCCTTTCCCGCAGGCCCTCGCCCAGCAAACTCACGCCCAGGATGGTGAGCACCACCACCAGGGCAGGACAGAGCATACACCAGGGGGCAGTGGACCACACCGCCTGGGCCTCGTTGAGCATCCGTCCCAGGCTCACGTCGGGGGCGGTGACGCCAATGCTCAGATAGCTCATGGACGCCTCGGAGAGCACCGCATTGTTAAAGCCGATGGTGAGCCCCGACAACAGGGTAGGCCAGGTGTTGGGCAGGATGTGGACAAAGAGGATGCGTCCATTGGACACCCCCATGAGCCGGGCCGAGCGCACAAAGTCCCGGTCCCGGACCTTGAGGAACTCCCCCCGCACCAGGCGGGCAAAGCTGGGAATGAAGAGAATGCCCAAAGCTCCAATGACGTTATACTTGCCCGGGCCAATCACCGCCAACACCACCAGAGCCAGCAGGATGCTGGGGAAGGCGGCCAGGGCGTCACAAATTCGCATGACCAGGGCGTCCACGACACCTCCGAAGTAGCCGCAGAAGGCGCCGATGAGCAGCCCGGCCACAAAGCCGATGGCCAGCACGGCCAGGGCGATCATCAGGGTACTGCCCGCTCCCTCCATGGTGCGGGACAGGATGTCCCGGCCCAGCTGATCGCAGCCGAAGGGGTGGGCCAGAGAGGGGGCGGCATACCGGTCCGCTCCCACCATGGCGGTGGGCTCATAGGGGGTCCAGAACATACCCACCCCGGCAAAGCCCACCATGAGCACGGTGAGCACCAGGCCCAGCCGTCCATACCAGTTGCGTGTTGTCATCTCGCCTCACCGTCCTCTCAGTCTGGGGTCCATGACCCGGTAGAGCAAGTCGGCGGCGAAGTTGCACACCACCACCACCGTGGCGATGAGCACCACAATGGCCTGCACCACCGGATAGTCCCGGTTGCCAATGGAGGTCACCAGCATCTTGCCCAGGCCGGGGATGCCGAAGACCTGCTCCACCACAATGGAACCGGCCATAATGTCCGCCACCGTCATGGCCAGGAAGGTGACCACGGGAATCATGGCGTTGCGCAGCACGTGCCGCCACAGGGCCGAGGTCTTGGAGTTGCCCTTGCTGTACGCCGTGCGGATGTAGTCCTGGCCCAGCTCGCTGAGGATGGAGCCCCGCAGCATTTTCACCGTCATGGCCGACCGGGGCAGGGCCACCGCCAGGGCGGGAAAGAGCATGTACCACAGGTAGGGCCCCCATCCAGCCTGGGGGGTGACAATGGCCCCGGGCTGGAACAGGCGCAGCACCAGTCCAAACACATACACCAGCAAGATACCCGCCACAAAGTTGGGCACCGACATGGTGATCTGGTTGAGGATGGTGAGCACCCGGTCCACCACGCCCCCCTCATACCGGGCGGCGATGATACCCAGGGGCAGCGAGATGGCCACAATGAGCACAAAGGCCAGCACCGCCAGGGTGAGGGTGTGGGTGACGCAGGTGGCCAGCAGCTGAGCCACCGGCATGCCGTAGTTGTAGGACTCCCCCAGGTCCCCGGTGAGCAGGCCCCCCAGCCAGTGGAGGTACCGCTGCCAGATGGGCAAATCCAGCCCCAGCCGATCTCGGAGGGCTGCAATCTGTTCCTGGGTGGCCTCCACCCCCAGGATGGAGGAGGTGGGGTCGCCAGGAATGATGGAGAAGGCCACAAAGGCCAGGATGGTCACCAGCAGCAGGGTGGCAATCAGCAGCAGCACCCGCTTGACCAGGGTTTTCATCATACATCTCACCTCTTGCAATTTGGGGGCCGCAGGTGCGGCCCCCAAAGCGTTGGTCTCTTATTTATAGTGGATGGTGCTCATATCCAGCACATAGGTGGCATAGAAGGTCACGCCATCCAGGGCGGGATTCATCACCACCAGGTCGCACAGGTCCTGAATCCACAGGCTGGCGGCCTCCTCGTTGAGGATGGTCTGGGCCTGCTTGTAAAGCTGGGTCTGCTCGCCCTGGTCCAGCGTGGTCAGGGCCTTCTCCATCACCTGGTCATACTCCTCCGAGTTGAAGTTGATGAAGTTCTTCTGGTTGTCGCTGACGTAGCGCTCCAGCATCTCCCGGCCGGTCATGTCGCTGGCGGCGATGCCCACCACGGTGGACTCAAAGTCGCGGCCACGGTACACATCGCTGACCCAGCTCTCCCACTCGATGGGGTTGAGGTTGGCAGTGATGCCCACCTGAGCCAGCTGCTGGGAGACCACCTCAGCGGTCTCCACGTGCTGGGTGTAGTTGGAGGGCACGGTGATGGTCATGGTAAAGCCATCGGGATAACCGGCCTCAGCCAGCAGCTGCTTGGCCTTTTCCAGGTCCTGCTGGTAGTTTTCCGCCAGCTCGGGCATGAAATACTTGGTGTAAGCGGGGTACATGCTGGTACCAGTGGCCACGCCGTCCCCGTTACACACAAATTCGATGATCTCAGGGACATTGATGGCGTAGTACATGGCCTGACGCACCCGCACGTCGTCAAAGGGCTTGACGTCGTTGTTCAGGTACAGGGCCTGCACCAGCTTCATGGTGTCCTGGAGCACGGTGAACTGCTTCTCCACCTCCTTGCGCACCGAGTTGGGCAGGTGGATGACCATGTCCAGAGTGCCGCCCTGCAAGCCCATCACCAGGGTATTCACATCGGTGATGATGCGGAAGGTCACCTTGTCCAGCTGGGCGGGCTCGCCCCAGTAGCCGTCAAACTTCTTCATCTCCATGCTCTGCTGAGGAGTGTAGGAGGTGAAGGCGAAGGGACCGGTGCCGACGGGAGTGGTGGCAATGGTGTCGCTGGAATTTGCGGGGATGATGGCGGCAGTCATGGAGTTGATGAACTCCAGATTGGGCTCTTTGAGGGTGAGCACCACATGGGTGTCGTCGGTGGCCTCCATGCTGGTGACATTAGAAAACGCCGAAATCAGAGGCGTTCCATCGTTCTCTGACCCGGCGCAGCGTTCCAAGGAGTATAGTACATCTTCCATGGTGACTGCGTTGCCGTTGTGGAACTTCACGCCCTCCCGCAGGGTAAAGGTGTACTGAAGTCCGTCGTCGGAAACTGTGTAGTCACTGGCAACAGCGGGAATGACGCCGCCGTCGGGACTGGCTTTCATCAGTCCTTCGAAGATGTTGAACAGCACTTCACTGGTCCCTGCGGCTACCGCCTTGTGGGGGTCCAGGCTGTCCAAATCCTGTGCGATACCTACCGTGACTGAGTTTCCTTTGGATAACTCGCCCGTTTGTGCAGAGGCTGTGGGGGTGGCGCTATTGTTCGTGCCTCCTGTACATCCGTACAGTGAAGCCGAGAGCATGACCCCGGCCAGCAGCAGCAAAAGGGCCCGTTTCGTGAACTTGGGCATTTTGCTTCTTCCTTTCGTTTCTGCTTTTCTCGCAACTGTATTCAGTTGTCCGGTCTATTCTAACACACAGGAGCAGAATTGCAAGGTATTTCTTGCACAATTTGAGTGGCGCAGGGAGGCCCCCTGCGCCACACTTTGCCACTTATTTCAATTGCTCGTACAGGCCCGCCATGTCCTCAGCCCCATCCCCTACCAGGTAGACGGTGCCATCGTCCATGGTGATAAGCAGCCAGGGCCCCTCTTGGGGGTCCATGCACACGGTGATTTTGTCGTACTCGTCGCTCTGGTAGCGGCCCTTATATACGTTGTCCATGGCCGTGCCAGCAATGCGCCGCAGCCCCTCCGGCTCCTCTTGCAGCAGCTGCACCTGGTCCACGTCCGCCAGGGAAATCTCATAGTGATCCCAGCCGTGCTCTGCCACCAGGGCGGTGTCGGTGAGGGTGAGGGTCACAGGCGCCCGCTCCTCCGCCATCAGCCATACGCCGAACAGGGGCATCAGAAGCATCAGAACCGCCGTAGCTCCCATGATGACCCGGCCGCTTTTCTTGGCCAGGTTCACGGTGGTGTTCATGCCGATGCGGTTGTTGACCACCAAGTGGGTGTCGTTGGGGTCATAGTAGAACATGCCCCAAATCCACTTTTCGTCCTCGTCCACATAGTAGGTCTGACCGCTCTGGGCGGTGAGCCGCTCCTGCTGGTGGCGCAGGTGGAACTCCAGCCCCACCGCCAGCACCAGAAAGAGGACGGTGAGGGCCAACATCACCACCAGGCCCCAAACCGGGTGGGACAGAGACAACCACATGGCCAGGTTGACCCCTGCCATAAACCAGCTGCCCCACACCCAGCTCCGCCGCCAGGCTCTCCGGCGGATGCGGGTGAGGGTCTGGGTGAGGCTCTCATTTTCGTCCACCGTCTCCGCCCGCCGCCGCATGGCCCACTGATACAGGGCCCAGAACAGCAGCACACACACCGGTCCGGTGAGAAACAGGGCGGTCATCAGCCAATCCTGTTTCACAATGCCCCACACCAGGGGCGCCAAGCTCACCACCAAAGGAAGCAAAAACTGCACGGGCGAGATGGGCTTCTCCCCCTGGGCCGCCGCAGTGAGGTTTACCACATGGGTGCGGGGCACCTCCGGGTACCAGCCCTGTTCCTGTTTCAGCGCCTTGAGCTTTTTGTGGTACTTCACATAGGGGATAAAGGGCAGCACCATAGCCACATCAATCCAAATCAGCCACACAGTCAGGGACAGCCCCGTGGACATGGGCAAAAGCACCAGCACCACCGCCGATACCAGCAAGCCCAGACAGATCCACCGCAGAATCCGGCGGAACCGGTTCAACAGCTCCACGGTCTGGGGGTGGGTGCGGCCCACATAGGGCAGCGTGACCCCCAGGGCAATGTTCTTTTTAAACTTGGTCTCGTTGTTGAGCTGCCAAAACATCAGCGGTATGATGATAATTCCACACGCCCAAAGAATCAACCGAACGATCATAGTCACCCCTCCTGTTCATATAGCTTCTGGCACAGTTCCAGCACCTGCTCCTTCTGCCACCCGGCCACGCGCAGCTCGGATAGGGCCAGCTTCAACCGCCCAACCGTCTGCTCCGGCACGGTCTGGGCTCCCTCTCGAGCACTGACCACCGTGCCGCTTCTCCGGTCGGTGGTGATGTACCCCTCCTGTTTCAGAAGCTGGTAGGCCTTGCTCACCGTCATCATGTTCACCCCGGCCTCATCGGCCAGAGCCCGCACCGTGGGCAGCTTCTCCCCCGGGGATAAGACCCCTTGGGCAATGCCCACCACAATCTGGTCCCGAATCTGTTGGTAAATGGGTCGCTCACTGTTGAAATCCAATTGCAACAACATGAAGGTTCACCGTCCTCTCTTTGTCTTGTTTGTATTATAGATTGTAATACAAGAGATATAAAAAGTCAACCCCTCGCGGGGTTGACTTTTACGTTATTTCTTATATAGAGGCAAAGTACAGTTTACAAGGAACTACACAGAGTAATGGTCTGACGGGAGGTGTGCCGCCCGTCAGATTTTCCATGTAATGTTCAAGCTGTCGCTTGTGGCGGCAACGGTGGTAATCATCAAATCCACCACCCGCCGCTTGTCATCAAAGGATACATTGTCCCATGTGTCGAGGTAGCCGGAAATCTGATTGACCTGTTCCGGGCTGATGGCTCCCACCGTCAACTCGGCTATCTGCTTCACAAGTTCCTGTTTGCGTCCGTCCAGTTCCGCTATCTTCACATTCACATAGGAGAGCAGGACATTGTTTGCGCCCGTCAGACTGTCCACCAGCTTTTCAATCTCGCTGTCCACATGGAGAAGCTCCACTTGCAGGGCGGCGATTTTGGGATTGGCCTTTACCGCTTTCTTCCTGCCCGTCAGCGTCTTGTGCTTTTCCAGCTTCTTCACCATCTGCTGGTAAACCACCGCTTCCAGTTCGGAAGTGATGATTTTCCCACAGCCCGGACAGCTTTTATTGTCCAGCCGTTTTGTGCAGCGGAGATATTGCCTGCCGGACGGATTGAAGATACTCATAAGTCTACACCTAAATGACCGCCCGTCCCGTATATCCGAAAGGTGGGAAACCGGCTTAAAAAATAGGCTATTTCCACGCTCTCGGAATTGTGGTATAAGTACAAAGAGACAAAGCGGGATTTAGTGAAAGAAAGCAGAGATGAGGAATACTATGAGAAAGAGAAAAAGAGTTATGAAAATATTTTTTACTGTGATTGTTGCAATGCTTATATTGCTGCTTATTATATACATCAATCATCAAATCCATTTAAAAGGAGAAAATGAATTGCGTTTGCCGTTAGGAAAGATGGTTGAAGTTGATGGACACAATATGAGCGTCTATATTGAAGGCACAGGTGATACAACGCTTGTTTTTATGTCGGGTGGGGGGACTTGTTCTCCCATACTGGATTTCAAATCTCTCTATTCTCTTTTAAGTGATAAATATCAGATTGCCGTTGTAGAAAAATTTGGATATGGTTTCAGTGATGTTGTCGATAAAAACAGAGATATTGATTCCATACTTGAAGATACAAGGGCAGCGCTTACATCAGCGGGATTAACCGCACCTTATATCCTATGCCCGCACTCTATGTCAGGGCTTGAAGCATTATATTGGGCGCAAAAATATCCTGATGAGGTGTCTGCAATTATTGGGCTTGATATGGCAGTTCCAGAGTATTATGGAAGCATGAACATAAATATTCCGCTTATGCGTATTGCAAGTTGGGCGGCAAACATAGGTGCCACTCGTTTTATTCCTGGGCTTTCGGACAGCGATGCCGTAAAGTACGGCACATTATCGGAGAAAGAAAAAGAAATCTATAAAGCAGTTTTCTACAGTCGGACGGCAACTGTAACTATGATAAATGAAACTGAATGGGTGAAGGAAAACGCTGAAACAGTGCATAACATGGGAACCCCGCAGCTTCCAATGCTGTTATTTATTTCGGACGGTTCTGGCGGAACGGGATTCGATAAAGAAACATGGCGGGAAATCCCTATAGAATATATATCACAGATTGATGAAGGGGAATATATAGAATTAAACTGCCCGCATTATGTTCACGACTACGAATACAAAGCAATAAGTGAAAGTATCATTGAATTTCTATCGAAACATTAACTTCCCATTTATCGGGCAGACAAGGAGGGAGAGCATGGAACTATCCATACAAGAACGGCTGAAAGGCCTGCGTGTGGAGCGTGGCTTGACGCTGGAGCAGCTTGCGGAGCAGACCCATCTCTCCAAGTCTGCTTTGGGCAGTTATGAGGGGGACAAGTTCAAAGACATCAGCCACTATGCCCTTATCCAGCTCGCAAAGTTTTACGAAGTGACCGTTGATTATCTGCTGTGCCGTTCTGAGACAAAAAATCACCCAAACGCCGATTTTGCAGACCTGCGTTTGAGTGATGACACGATAGAACTATTGAAAAGCGGGCTGGTGGACAATTCTCTTTTATGTGAACTGGCGACCCACCCGGATTTTCCCCGGCTCATGGCCGACCTTGAAATCTATGTGAACGGCGTAGCGGGAAAGCAGGTGCAGGGCGCAAACGCCATTGTGGACGCTGTGAGCGCAACGATTATGAAACAGCATAATCCCGGCTTGACCGACCCGCAGTTAAGGCAGCTTATCGCCGCCCACATTGACGACGACAGCTTTTGCCGCTATGTGATACAGCAGGACATAAACAAGATAGCCCTCGACCTGCGGGAAGCCCATAAGGACGATTTTTTCAGCGTCCCGGAGGACAACCCACTGGAAGATTTCTTGCAGACCGCAGAGGAAACCACCAGAGAGGACAGCGACCCGGAGCAGGCGGCTATGATGTTTATCTGCAAGCGGCTCAAACTGAATTACAAGAAGCTGTCCGAGGAAGAAAAGAAGTGGCCGAAACGGATTGCGCAGAAGTCGGATTTGCTGAAAAATCCAAACCCGCAGCGGGGGAGAAAGTAAGAGAGCGACAAATTCTAATTTGTAGGACTCAATAGAAAAGGAAATTAATTATGAAATATAAAGTGTTGGCGATATGTAAATCATTATTATGGTGTTTTGTGGTTTTGTTATTTCCAATTGCATCAGGAACAATATCGGTAATTTTAGCTTTAGATACTGTTACAACACTATTTTTACAAGGAACTTTTATGGCATTAGCTTTAATTCCCCCTACTATTTTTGTTTTTAGAGGTAAGTGGCAATGGAGAGAGGTTGGATTTGCAAAGTTTGATTTTAAAGGTTGCAAAAGAGTGTTATTTTTTATCCCTCTTCTTGTTATTTTTCTTCCAGTAGCCATTAAAGGATTCTATGTAAAATCAATTGGATACGTGATAGGAAGTTTGTTTCTGTACCTGTTTGTAGGAATATCGGAGGAAGTATACTTCAGAGGGATAATACCCCGATATCTAAAAGAAGAATTTTCGACGAAAGGAATTGTGTTATGGTCTACGCTTATTTTTGGCATTGGGCATGTTGCTACCGCATTCACAGGAAGTAATGGATTTGAGATTGCTTTAACCGTACTGAATGCTTTTATTTTTGGTTGGCTTGCAATGGAGATGACTATAATATCCTCCAATATCATTCCTGTATTTCTGGTGCATTTTCTCTTTGATTTTGAAACTAAAATCGTAGTGATGAACGGCAAAGAATTGTTGATTGCGGAGATTGTTCGAGGAATAATGATGTTCATTATAGCCAGTTGGTTTGCTGTTGTTATATATAAGCAAAGAAAGCGTTAAATTTGAATTTGCGGAGGAAAAACGTGTTATGAATTTAGAGGATTTAAGAATAGATTGTGCTATCAAGCAAAAGAGAGGTATTCATTTTATTTCAGCTTCTATTGTGATTTGGCTTTTGGTGATGATGGTACAATTCTTAGATTTACCGATTCTTACCAAGAATTTGCTAACATTTTGTTGTACCGCACCACTATTGCCTTTAGCATTTTTGATGTCCAAATTATTAAAGATCCAATTTCAGGACAAAAGCAATCCACTGAATAATCTAGGTATATTATTTTCGATAAATCAAATCTTATATTTATTGATTGCAATGTGGATTTATCCAACAGTACCAGAAAAAATGCTAATGGTTATTGCTATGATTTTTGGGGCGCATTTGTTACCATATAGCTGGTTATATAAATCAAAAACTTACATGATTATGTCAGTTCTTATCCCTATAGCTTCATTGATTGTTGGATGTAATTCTACACGTTTGATATTAGCGTTAATGATGCTTGTTTTTGAAATTATATTTACAGCATTGCTCATAATAGAAAATAGAAAAATATAATGTCTTGCACAACAACTCCCAGTTTATCGGGGAAATAGCAAAGCCACAAAAGGGCTTCCCGCCCATTTCAATTTTGAGGAAAAGCATGCTCCAAAATGAAAGAGAGTGCGGCCAAGCACTTTGAGGGATTGGCCGCCTTGTCTGCTTGTTCAGCGGGACAGTGGGCAGCGGTCAAGGCCGGGTGTAAACCCGTTCATTTCAGCCTTGACGGTTGCCCGCTGTCCTGCTACTTTTCCGGGAGTGTGGCCACAACTTCGGGACACTTTGTCCACAAGTCGGAGCGTAGGACGAGGGACGGGGGCTTTCATATACCTGCCGCCGTTCTTTAAAAACAGCCCGGCTTTTCGCTCATTCCCATTCGCGAAAATTCAGCCTGTTTTCCTGCCGGAGCAAACGGGGCGCATAAAGCACCGCACCCCGTTTCCCCCGTCAGCCACGCCAGCAGGTATAACACACTACACTTTGCAAGCAAAGTCGTGTGCCAAAGGGAGAACCCCTTTGGAAACTCCAGACAACAAAACAGGCGGTATGCTGCCCTCTCCGGGAGCATACCGCCGTTTGTTGTCAGCAACCCGTTTCACGGTCTGCGTGTAGTTCCTTGTAAACTGAACTAAACTAAATGCGAAACTAGTTTTTCAAAAATGGGCATTCACCATAGATATCTCAACAATCTCAGATAAATATGCATCTTTTTTTATTAAATTCTTCAATGTTGCGCAAAAATTTCTTACTTCATTTTCCTTAGCCAATTGTGCTACTTCATCTTCTCCGAGATAATCTTGCCCTAATACCAAATCTACCGCTGCAAAAGAGGCACGGAGCGTCTGTGGAACATCCATAACTCTCAAAACTCCAGTTGCATCAAATGTATCTTTATCCATTAAAATACCCATTGTCCGTGTACTTCCATTAAATGACACCCTGCACAATCCATTGTGTTTGGCATATCTATCTGCCCAGCTCTGCCAGTCTACATAAACATCATCCGGAAGTACAACTTCAATGCGCAGATTTTTCTTCTTTTCATCATAACTCCACCCATCTATGAAGTTGTCTTTCCTATCGAGTACAGCATTTTTTATTTGACACAAAAAGTTAGTATAATATCCCATAGCTAAGCTTGTAGATGGAAGAAGCTGAATGCGGTTTTTCCGGCATTCTCTCTCAATTGAGCGATCCACCTGTTTACAGCAAGCCTGAATAGATTTTTTATCATGAAACAGAGCTACTGTTACTCCTAATAAATCTGTAGCAATTCTGCACTCCTTGTGAACTAAGAAAAAACTTCTAGCTGGGGAAAGAATCCCAGCATATAGGCCAAATTCCAGATAAACATTATCACGTGGTGCATACTTGGTGCTTCCATCTTGCTTGCGTATGACAAAGTCATCTTTTCCGCCAATATAAACTGCGTAATCGAAAATTATCGCCTTTCTAGCCAAGGTCTCATAGGTCGTTGCATTTAAGTCAAAGAAACAATTTGACCACACAACACACTCATATTTTCGACCTAAATAGCGAGAAACCACCTCTGCAAATTCCTTGCTTTCTGCAGAGGAACCAATAAAAATTCGTGGCTTCACATTCATTACATTTTCTCCCAAACCGCAAAATGAAATATTCAGAATAAACACTACTCTAACTTTACTTATTTCTTATCAAATCATTTGCGCCGCAGCCTATTGAGATACCCCTCTAATATTAAGGTAGCGGCCACGGCGTCCACATTCTTTTTATGCTGTTTCATCTTCTTCCCCGAGGCATGGAGAATCTGGTGGGCCTCAATGGTGGTGCGCCGCTCGTCCCACAGGTGCACCTCCATCCCCGTCACCTCTTGAAGCTGCTGGGCAAAGGCCCGGTACAGCTCTGCCCGGGGGCCCTCTGTGCCGTCCATGTTCCGGGGAAAGCCCATGACCAGCTCCTCCACCCGGTGCTCGCTTACCAGTTTGCCGATCTCCTGGGCCACCTGGTCCGCCTTCCGGCTGTGAATCACCGTGGTGAATCCCGCCAGCATCCCCAAGGCATCGGAAATGGCCACCCCGGTCCGGGCGTCTCCGTAGTCCACCGCCATCACTCGCATAGGTTCGTCCTCCTGATTGTTTGGTAAAACGATTATAAAGGATAAATTTTCTCTTGACAACCCCTCACCCCTGTGATATGCTGGATGCACCTGTGAGCAGGGCTTTCTTTTTGTGCGCATTTTTACGGGATGAACACAAAAACCCTCTCCCCTCTTCGATAGGGTCACAGGGAGGCAAAGGCCGGTTTCCCGTAGCAGATGTAGGGTGCCCCGGCACCCTTTTGAAGCGCTGGAATTGGCCATGGCCGTTCCGGCGTTTTTTGTTGCCGGGCGGCAAATTCAAAAGGAGGTGCCGAGAATGGCGAAAGCCGGTAGCCGTGTGAAGATTACCCTGCGTTGTTCTGAGTGCAAGCAGCGTAACTACAACACCAACAAAAACAAGCGCAACACCACTGAGCGTCTGGAGCTCAACAAGTACTGCCCCTTCTGCAGAAAGCACACTCTGCACACCGAAACCAAGTAATGAGCCCTCGCTCAAAGAAAGAAGGGTACAAGAATGTCTGAACTGAACAAGCGTGATGAGGTCGTCGCTGGCAAGGAGTCCGTAAGCTCCGCCGACAAAAAGGCCAAGACTGCTGCGAAGAAGAAGGACAAAAAGCCGAACCGTCTCGCCCGTTGGGTGAAGGACTTGAAGGGTGAGCTGAAGAAGGTCACTTGGCCCTCCGGCAAGGATACCCTGAAGAACGTAGGCACCGTGATTGTCTGCGTGCTCCTGGTCGGCGTGTTCATCTGGGTCTTCGACTGGATTGCTCGCCAGGTGGTTGAGGCTCTGCTCAAGCTCTTCGCTTAAGAGGTCAACACAATGGCTGAGGAAATGAAATGGTATGTGGCCCACACCTACTCTGGCTATGAGAACACCGTAGCCGTCTCCATTGAGCAGGCCGTGGAAAACCGCAACATGCACGACGTCATTGCCGAGGTCTCCATCCCCATGGAGACCGTCACTGAGATCACCGACAACGGCCCCAAGACCGTGGAGCGCAAAGTGTTCCCCGGCTACGTGCTGGTCAAAATGGTCATGACCGATGAGACCTGGCACCTGGTGCGCAACATCCGTGGCGTCACCGGATTCGTGGGCTCCGCCAACAAGGCTATCCCCCTCACCGACGAGGAAATCGCCGCTCTGGGTGTGGAGAAGCGTGAGGTCATGGTGTCCTATGCCGTGGGTGACAACGTGAAAATTACCGATGGTGCCTTGGAATCCTTCATTGGCACCGTGGAGGAAATCGACACCGAGCGCAGCAAGGTTCGGGTGGTCGTGTCCATGTTCGGACGGGAGACTCCCGTGGAACTGGAACTGGATCAGGTCGAGCCTCTCAACTGACGGAACGCTTCCGTCGCAAACCGTGGGAGGAGCACAAAGCGGCTCCGTCACCACCACATTTTATGTAGGAGGTGCTGTTTCAAATGGCACAGAAAGTTACTGGATATGTAAAGCTTCAGATCCCCGCCGGTCAGGCAACTCCCGCCCCCCCTGTTGGCCCTGCTCTGGGTCAGCACGGCGTGAACATCGCCGCGTTCACCAAGGAGTTCAACGAGCGCACCAAGAAGGACATGGGCCTGATCATCCCCGTGGTCATCACCGTGTATGCCGACCGTTCCTTCACCTTCGTGACCAAGACCCCCCCCGCCCCCGTGCTCATCAAGAAGGCCTGTGGCATTGAGTCCGGCTCCGGCGTGCCCAACAAGACCAAGGTGGCTACCCTGAGCAAGGCCGATCTGCAGAAGATCGCCGAGACCAAGATGCCCGACCTGAACGCCTCCAGCCTGGAGAGCGCCATGAGCATGATCGCCGGCACTGCCCGTTCCATGGGCGTTCTGGTGGAAGAGTAAGGGAAAGGAGGACATAAGCAATGGCAACTAAGGGTAAGAAGTATGTGGACAGCGCCAAGCTCATCGACCGCGCTGCTCAGTATGATGTGAACGAGGCCATGGAGCTGGTCATCAAGACCGCCACCGCCAAGTTCGACGAGACCGTGGAGCTGCACGTGAAGTTGGGCGTTGACTCCCGTCACGCTGACCAGCAGGTGCGCGGCGCCATCGTTCTCCCCCACGGCACCGGCAAGACCGCCCGCGTGCTGGTCTTCGCCAAGGGCGACAAGGCCGAGGAGGCCCGTGCCGCTGGCGCCGACTTCGTGGGCGATATGGACATGGTGGAGAAGATCCAGAAGGAAAACTGGTTCGACTTCGACGTGGTCGTGGCTACCCCCGACATGATGGGCGTGGTTGGCCGTCTGGGTAAGGTTCTGGGCCCCAAGGGCCTGATGCCCTCCCCCAAGGCTGGCACCGTGACCCCCAACGTGACCCAGGCTGTCAACGAGATCAAGGCCGGTAAGGTGGAGTATCGTCTGGACAAGACCAACATCATCCACTGCCCCATCGGCAAGGTCTCCTTCGGCGCTGAGAAGCTCTCTGACAACCTCAACGCTCTGATGACCGCTATCGTCAAGGCTAAGCCCGCCGCCGCTAAGGGCCAGTACGTGAAGAGCTGTGTGGCTGCTTCCACCATGGGCCCCGGCGTGAAGGTCAGCGCTGCCAAGTTCGGCAACTAATGTTTGATCCCAGCCCCGTGTCCATACCAAGGTATGGGCACGGGCCGGGAATTTCCCCAAAATTATATCCAATTCGGGGGATTTTTGCTTGACAAACTCCTCCCGGGTTGATATAATACACTTCGTGTTCGGAGACAGTAGGTGGCGCAAGCCGTAAGCCCTACCGAGAATGCAGCTCATAACGATATGTTTGCGCTGTTTTCGTCTTGACACGAAAGCGGCGTTTTTGCTTATTTGGCAAAGACCGCTGCACTAAATTTTCCGGAGGTGAATTCCAAATGCCTAACGCAAAGGTTCTCAGTGAAAAGCAAGCCATCGTGGCCTCTCTGACCGAGACCCTGCAGAGCGCTTCTTCCGGTGTGCTGGTGGACTACAAGGGTATCACCGTGGCCGAGGACACTGCTCTGCGTGCTGAACTGAGAGAGAATGGTGTGGAATATTCCGTCGTAAAGAACACCCTGCTGCGCCGCGCTGCCGACAACGTCGGTCTCGGTGAGCTGGATGAAGTGCTCAACGGTACTACTTCCATCGCCATCTCTAAGGACGACCCCATCGCTCCCATGCGTATTGTCAACAAGTACGCCAAGCAGATGGGCGATCGTTTCAACATCAAGGCCGGCTTCATGGACGGCAAGGTGATCCCCCTGGAGGACATCGCCGCTCTGGCCGAGCTGCCCTCTAAGGATGGCCTGGTGGCTCAGCTGCTCGGCATGATGCTGGCTCCCATTACCAGCCTGGCTATCGTCCTGAAGGCCATCGCCGAGAAGGATGGCGAGCCCGCTGCTGCTGCTGAGGAGACTGCCGCTGAATAATTCAGCATCGGGTCAACCCTGACCCGCCCACATTCTACTTTATATTATTTATTTAAGGAGGTATTTCATCATGGCTAGCGAGAAGATTACTGCTATGATCGAAGAGGTTAAGTCCCTGACCGTTCTGGAGCTCAACGAGCTCGTCAAGGCCCTGGAGGAGGAGTTCGGCGTTTCCGCCGCCGCCATGGCCGCTCCCGCCGCTGGCGCTGCTGCTGCTCCCGCTGAGGAGAAGACCGAGTTCGACGTGGTGCTGACTGAGGTTGGCTCCGAGAAGATCAAGGTCATCAAGGTTGTCCGCGAGATCACCGGCCTGGGCCTGGCTGACGCCAAGGGTCTGGTTGAGTCCGCTCCCAAGGCTCTGAAGGAGGGCATCTCCAAGGAGGACGCCGAGGCTCTGAAGGCCAAGCTGGAAGAGGTTGGCGCCAAGGTGGAGCTGAAGTAAGTTACTTCCCCACAGTCTTTTTCAGAAGGGCTTGTCGCAGTTCACACTGCGGCAAGTCCTTCTGTGTTTTTTTACTTTCCTGTCACATTCTTCCTGTCTTGTGATTCTGCCAACATTTTGCAGGTTAGACCTTGCGACAGTTGTGCAGTTGTGATATGATTTTAGAAAATACCGCTATCATTGTGAGGAGTGTCTCCCGTGAATCAATTCTTCGACCAGCCCATTCCCCCCCGCGTCGGCGTGGAGGTGGAGAAGTGGGACCTGATGGGCCCCAGTCCCCAGCCCGGTGTGGTGCCTCTGTCCGTGGCGGACATGGAATTCCGCTCTCCCCCTGCCATTGTCCAGGCCCTGGAGGACATGGCCCGCTCTGGGCTGTGGGGCTATGCGGGCTGGAGCGACCGCTACTATAACGCCATCCGCTCCTGGGTGTCCCGCCGCTACGGCTGGGAGATCCAGCGGGACTGGATTATCCGCACCACCGGTGTGGTCCACGGCATCAACGCCGCCGTCCGGGCCTTCACCAACCCCGAGGACGGCATCGTCATCCAAACTCCCGTCTATCCCCCCTTCTACCGGGCGGTGCGGGAGAACGGGCGCACCCTTCTGGAAAATCCCCTGAAGCTGGTGGACGGCCACTATGAGATGGACTTTGACGACCTGGAGGACAAGCTGTCCCGGCCCACCACCACCGCCATGATTCTCTGCTCCCCCCACAATCCCGTGGGACGGGTGTGGACCCGAGCCGAGCTGCAGCGGGTGGGCGACCTGTGTCTGGCCCACGGGGTGTTCCTAATCAGCGACGAAATCCACTGTGACCTGTGCCAGCCGGAGCACCCCCACACGGTGTACGCCTCTCTGGGGGAGGAGTACGCCAAGCACTGTGTCATCGGCATGGCCGCCAGCAAGACCTTCTCCCTGGCCGGACTGGCCTGCGGCAATATGATCGTGCCCGATGGGGACAACAAGGCCAAACTGGAAGCCGAGGTGGCCCGCTCTGGGGCCTACTCCAACTCCTCCTTCGGCACCTTGGCCCTGGAGGTAGGATATGAGCAGTGTGAGCCCTGGGTGGAGCAGCTGGTGGACTATCTCAAGGAGAATGACCGCTACCTCCGGAACTTCATGGCCCAGCATTTCCCCAACGTCTGGATTGCCCCCCTGGAGGGCACCTATCTGTCCTGGATAGACTTCTCCAGCTTCGGGCTGGACGACAAGGCCCTGGCCGACTTCATGGAGCAGGAGGCCCAGCTGTACCTCAGCCACGGCATCAACTACGGCGGGGCCGGATTTATGCGCCTGAACCTGGCCTGTTCCCGGGACGTGCTGGCCGCCGCCCTGGAGCGACTGCTGGCAGCTGCCCAGCGGCGTGGCCTGGTGTAAACCATCCCCAACCCATCTAGAAGAGAGAAACGAGAGGATTCATTTTGAATATTATCATAGCCGGAGCCGGAAAGGTGGGCGCCACCGTCGCCCACCACCTGGCCGCGGAGCACCACAACATCACCGTGGTGGACATCTCCGAAGATACCTTGACCCGCATCTCCAACCAGTTGGACGTGATGTGCATCAAGGGCAGTTGTGCCTCCCGCACCGTGTTGGAGGACGCAGGGGCTGAGGATGCGGACGTTGTCGTCGCCGCCACCAGCTCGGACGAAATCAACCTGCTGTGCGGTCACACCGCCAAGCGCCTGGGCGTGCCCTACACCGTGGCCCGGGTGCGCAACCGGGACTACCTGGCCGATCTGGACAACCTGCGCCGGGACCTGGGCATCACCAAGCTCATCAACCCCGAGTCCGCCGCCGCCATGGACATCTCCCGGATGATTCGCCTGCCCAACGCCGCCGACGTGGACACCTTTGCCAAGGGCAAGGCGGAGATCATCTCCTTCCACGTCCAGCCCGGGGACCATATGGCCGATCAGCCCCTGTCCCACCTGGCCACCAAAATCAAGAATCTGCCCATCCTCTTCTGCGCCGTGGAGCGCGGTGCAGAGGTGATGATTCCCAACGGCTCCTTCGTCCCTCAGGTGGGGGACAAGGTCTATGTGGCGGGCACCCCCAGCGGGGTGAGCCAGTTCTTCAAGGTACTGGGCCGCCACAGCCACCGGGTCCGCTCCGCCTTCATCATCGGCGGCGGACGGGTCACCTACTACCTGCTCCAGCAGCTGGAGAAGCTGGGCATCCAGTGCAAGGTGGTGGAGAAAAACGAGGCCCGTTGCAGACAGCTGGCCGAGTGGTTCCCCCACGCCCTCATCCTCCACGGAGACGGCACCGACCCGGAGCTGCTCACCGAGGAGTGTATGCCCGCCAGTGACGTGTTCATCGCCCTCACCGACCGGGACGAGGACAACCTGATTATCTCCCTCTACGCCCACCAGTGCGGCGTGCACAAGATCATCGCCAAGTCCAACCGGCAGAACTACTCCCTTATCGCCCGCTCCGCCGGGGTGGAGTCGGTGGTGTCTCCCAAACTCACCACCGCCTACCAGATTCTCCGCATGGTGCGTGGCATCCAGAACTCCAAGGGCAGCCGTATGACCGCTCTGCACCACATCGCCAACGGACAGGCAGAGGCCATGGAGTTTGTGGTCTGTTCTTCCACCCGCAACCTGGGCACCCCTCTGAAGGATTTGAAGCTGAAAAACGGTGTCCTCATTGCCGGCATCGTCCGGGGCGACCAGGTCATCATCCCCGAGGGCAACAGCTACCTCCAGGTGGATGACATTGTCATCGTCATTGCCAAGGACAGCGGCATTGTAGACCTCAACGACATCTATGCCGACTCCTTCGGCCTGCGAGGCGCCCTATGAATTTTAAAACCGTATTTCGCGTGGCAGGGTTCACCCTGCTGGTGGAGGCGGCGGCCATGCTGCTGCCCATGGGCGTGGCCCTGTACTACGGGGAGGACCCCTCTCCCTTTTGGAAAACCATTGGTATCATGGTGGTGGTGGGCCTGGCATCCGTGTTTGGCCTGCGGGGGGAGCACAAGTTTTTTGCCCGGGAAGGCTTTTTCTCCGTGGGCCTCATCTGGGTGCTCTCCGGCGTGTTCGGCGCCCTGCCCTTCTGGTTTTCCGGCCAGTTCGGCAGCTATGTGGACTGCTTCTTTGAGACCATCTCGGGGTTTACCACCACCGGCTCCTCCATTCTCACTGCGGTGGAGGGCCTGCCCCTGGGCCTGGTGTTCTGGCGCTCCTTCACCCACTGGCTGGGCGGCATGGGCGTGCTCATTCTCACCACCGCCCTGCTCCCCTTCCTGGGCATCAACTCCACCCACCTCATCCGGGCGGAGAGCCCCGGCCCGGTGAAGAGCAAGCTGGTGCCCCGGGCCTCCCAGTCCTCCAAGATTCTCTACGCCATTTACCTGGCGCTCACCGTCATCCAGGTGTTCTGCCTGCGGATTGCGGGAATGCCCTGGTATGACTCCTTCATCCACGCCTTCGGCACTGCTGGTACCGGTGGCTTCTCCAACCGCAACCTGTCGGTGGGTGCCTACGGAAATCCCACTTTTGAGATCATCATCACCATTTTCATGATCCTGTTCTCTCTGAACTTTGCTTTGTACTTCCTGGTACTCACGGGCAAAATCAAACAGGCACTGAAAAGTGATGAGCTGCGGTTCTTCCTGGCGGTCACTGCCATTGCCACCGCCATCATTTCCATAAACATAGCGGCCAGCATGCCCACATATGCTGATGCTGTACGCACCGCCGCCTTCCAGGTGGCCTCGGTGATCTCCACCACCGGCTTTGCCACGGCGGACTTCAACCGATGGCCGGAACTGTCCCGGATGCTACTGGTGATTTTGATGTTCATTGGCGCCTGCGCCGGGTCCACCGGCGGCGGTATGAAATGCTCCCGCATTCTGGTCATTCTGCGCACCATCAAGGCCCAGGTGCGCTCCATCATCCACCCCCGGGCGGTGTCCGTGGTGAAACTGGACGGAGCGCCTCTGTCCGACTCCACCGTGCGCACCATCTACACCTACTTCGCCACCTATATTTTCATCACCTTTGTCTCCGCTCTGGTGGTGGGATTGGACAACTTCTCCTTCGGCACCACCCTCACCGCCGTCATCACCTGCATCAGCAACGTGGGACCTGGTTTGGAGGCCGTGGGACCCATGGGCAACTTTGCCGCCTTCTCCCCTTTGAGCAAACTTGTCCTCAGCATGTGCATGGTCATTGGACGGTTGGAGATCTTCCCCATCCTGGTGCTCTTCAGCCGCAGCGCCTGGAAGCGCTCGTAAGTTCCCTTTCACAATCGAATACAAGTCCCCTCAGCTCTTTGCTCTTGAAGTCCCTGCCACCCCTGGGAGGGGTGTTATGAGTGTTCACCCATTGGCAAAATTCAGAAAAAGGAGTTGTAGTTCTCATGACGGAAAACCTGTTTTGGCTGGGCATTTTAGGTGCCATTCTGGCTCTGCTCTTTGCCTTTGCGCAAAGCCGCAAGGTGCTGGCCTACTCAGAAGGCAGCGACACCATGCAGAAAATTGCGTCAGCCATTCGCAAGGGCGCAAATGCCTATCTGCGACATCAGTACGCCACCGTGTTCAAGGTCTTCGCAGTGGTCTTTGTCATCCTGCTGGTGTTATGCAAGTTTGGGCTTCTGGACAACTGGTTTATCCCCTTTGCCTTCCTCACCGGCGGCATCTACTCCGCCATTTCCGGGTTTGTGGGCATGAGAATCGCCACCTCCTCCAACGCCCGCACGGCGCAGGCGGCCTCGGAGAGTCTGAACAAGGGACTGAACGTGGCCTTCTCCTCCGGCGCCGTCATGGGCTTTACCGTGGTGGGTCTGGGCCTGTTTGACATCTCGGTGTGGTTCCACATCCTCAGGTACATCGCCCACTATGACGCCGCTCGCATCGCCCAGACCATGGTGATGTTCGGCATGGGCGCCTCCTTCATGGCCCTGTTCGCCCGTGTGGGCGGCGGCATCTTCACCAAGGCCGCCGACGTGGGCGCGGACCTGGTGGGCAAGGTGGAGGCGGGCATCCCCGAGGACGACCCCCGCAACCCCGCCACCATCGCCGACAACGTGGGTGACAACGTGGGTGACGTGGCCGGTATGGGCGCCGACCTGTACGAGTCCTACGTGGGCTCCATCCTGGCCACCTTTGCCCTGGGCGTCACCGCCTATACGTCCCAAGGCAAGTCCTGGGAGGCCATGCTGCTGCCCATCGCCCTGGCTGTGGTTGGTATCGTGTGCTCCATCATCGGCTCCTTCCTCATCCGCACCAAAGAGGGAGCCACCCAGCGGGAGCTGCTGGCCACCCTGCGCCGGGGCACCTACACCGCTGCCGTACTGGCTGCTGTCATCGCCGCCCCCCTCACCTACTTCCTGTTGGGCAGCTGGGGCGTGTACGTGGCCATCCTCTGTGGTCTGGTAGGCGGCTGCGCCATCGGCTATTTCACCGAGTACTACACCTCGGACACCTACAAGCCCACCCGTGAGTTGGCTGAGGCCACCGAGACCGGGGCCGGCACTACCATCATCGGCGGTCTGTCCCTGGGTATGCTCTCCACCATCGCCCCCATCCTCATTGTGGGCGTAGCGGTCATCGTCTCCTTCGTGGCCGCTGGCGGCACTCTGACCACCAGCGCCGACAACTACACGGAACTGTTCTCCAAGGGCCTCTACGGCATCGGCATCGCCGCTGTGGGTATGCTCTCCACCCTGGGCATCACCCTGGCCACCGACGCCTACGGCCCCGTGGCGGACAACGCCGGCGGCATCGCCGAGATGTCCGGCCTGGGCGAGGAAGTGCGCAACCGTACCGACGCCCTGGACTCCCTGGGCAACACCACTGCCGCCACCGGCAAGGGCTTTGCCATCGGCTCCGCCGCCCTCACCGCTCTGGCTCTGCTGGTGTCCTATGTGGACATTGTATCCGTGAAGCTGGAGGCCAAGGGCCTGGCCATTGACCTGTCCCTCACCAACCCCGCCGTGCTGGTGGGCCTGTTTGTGGGCGCCATGCTCACCTTCGTCTTTGCCGCTCTCACCATGAGCGCCGTGCAGCGGGCCGCCCAGTCCATCGTCATGGAAGTACGCCGCCAGTTCCGGGAAATCCGGGGCATCATGGAAGGCACCGCTGACCCCGACTACGCCGCATGTGTGGGTCTGTGCACCAAGGGCGCTCTGAAAGAGATGGTGGCTCCCTCCCTGCTGGCCATCGTAATCCCCATCCTCACCGGCCTGATTCTGGGCCCTGAGGGCGTGGTGGGTCTGCTGGGCGGCGTGTCCGTCACCGGATTTGCCATGGCCGTGTTCATGTCCAACGCCGGCGGCGCCTGGGACAACGCCAAGAAGTACATCGAGGCCGGACACCATGGCGGCAAGGGCTCCGACTGCCACAAGGCCGCCGTCATCGGCGACACCGTGGGCGACCCCTTCAAGGACACCTCCGGCCCCTCTCTGAACATCCTCATCAAGCTGGTGTCCACGGTTTCCATCGTGTTCTCCGGCCTCATTGTGGCGGTCCAGGCGTTTATGAGCTGACGCTTCTCAAAAATGCCAGCATTTTTGAGAGGATTGCAATTTATTTTCCCGCCCTTGGCGGGAAAACTCTGCCGAGGGCTTTCCTTCCGGGAAATTTTCACATATCTTTAGGCTCTTATCATTGTCTCAGCCTCCCTGAACTTCGGTTCGGGGAGGTCTTTTTCTCCCTTGGCATTCGTGGTACAATTTTTTTGAACTTCTTTGCAACGTTTTCACAGCTTCCCAGTCTTATGGGTGAAGGGGGTGATGGTGTGGCAGATTTTGAGCGGATATACACCGACCATTTTCCCAGCGTATACAAATACATCTTTTCCATGTGTCGGAACCCGGCGACTGCCGAAGAGGTGACCCAAGAGGCCTTTTACAAGGCCATGATGCACATGGACCAATTTGACGGCACCTGTCAGCTGTATGTCTGGCTGTGCCAAATCGCAAAAAACACCTATTTCACCTACCACCAAAAGCAAAAACGCCATGTCTCAGAGGAGGCGGCAGACTTGTCCCAGGAGATTGCCCCGGACTTTGAGCGGGACCTCATGGACCAGGAGACCGCCCGCAGGCTCCACGTGCTGCTCCACCAGCTCCCGGAGCCGTACAAAGAGGTCTTTTCCCTGCGGGTCTTTGGCGAGCTACCCTTTGCCCAAATCGGGGAACTGTTTGGCAAGACGGACAGCTGGGCCAGAGTCATCTTCTACCGGGCCAAAACCAAGCTGAGGAGGGATTTCGATGAAAACACCGTGTAACGTCATCCGGGACCTGCTCCCCCTGTACCAGGACGACGTGTGCAGCCCAGAGAGCCGTCAGCTGGTGGCCGAGCACCTGGAGGAATGTGAGACCTGCCGGGCAGAGTGGGAGCGTATGAGTGCCCCCATTCCCACCGCTCACCCTCAAGTGGAGGAGCGCACCGTGGCCCAGGCGGCCTCCTCTGCCTGGAAGCGGGGGCGGCGGCGGGCCTTTTCCAAGGGCTTTGTCATTGCCGCTGTGCTGGTGGCGGTGATCAGTAGCCTCATCGGCCTGTGGTTTTTGTTCCACACCCCTCCCCGAGAGTTGACCGGAAGAATCGTGGAGACCCATGTGAACAACACCACCGGAGAGGTGTCCTATGTGGTGTATACTTCCCGAGGAGAGCAGTTTGGGCTGATCATGGAGGAGTACACCAAAGTTATATCCTTCTTTGATGCCTATACCGACCAGGACTTCCTGGATGGAGCCATCTACGACGGTCTGCGCATTTACGCCGAACTGGGCAACTCCAAAGAGTCCATCAGCAACCGGGATGGGAAGAAACTCCCCACTTATTCCGCCCAACTGGTGGAAATCAACGCCTATCAAAAGCCTGACCCCATTCTCTTGCAGGATGGCACCCAGGTGGAGGTCTGGCAGAAAAACGGAGGCGTGTTGTACGCTCTTCCCAAAGGCCCGGAGCTGCTGGACGTGCATACCCCCTATCCTCCCGACATCGCCTTGGACGGTGTCCAGGGTCTGGAGGAACTATCTCAGGAGGCTCAGGACAATATCGTAGCGTACTACGAAACACAGAGTCTGCTGTATGACGAGCTGGAAGAGCTGGAAGCCGTCTACCAGTCCTATCGCGAGGCAGGCTCCCCTGCATCCTTCTCCACCTGTCTCATTCTCCAAGATACCTACCTCTCTGCATCCAGTCCCAGGGTAATCTATTTCACCACATCCCTCCAAGCACCTTCCAAGTATCTGGAGGTGGGCACGGCGTTCTACCGAGACACTGGAGAACGGGTGGACATGGAAGACCTGTTCACCTGCACCTCGGAGGAGTTGGAGCAGGCCCTTTTGGATGAGGCCGAAATCACCGACCCCACGCTCCGCCAGGAGATGGAGATGGCCTTTGACCTGGATCGGCTGATTCTAGGCCCAGACCTCCTGTCGGTGCAATATGAAGCAGGCTCCCTGCCCAGCCAGGACGTCACCTATTTCCTCTCCTTCGATTATGACGACACCATTCTGGAGCGCATGCACGCCTGGGCCGTCCCCTATGCCCAATAACCTCCCCAAAATCCCCGAACTTCGGTTCGGGGATTTTTTTGCAATTTCCACCGCCCCCCTCTTGCAAAGACTTCGTTTGTTTGCTACACTAAAGCAAATGCGTCATATTACTCCCAAGGAGGTAACCCATATGATTACCATTCACAACCAGGGCATGAGCTGGCAGAAAGGCCAGCTGGTCCCGGCCGAAAAGACTCAGGCTGGCGTGGAGTCCACCATGGCCTACTCCATCCTGAAAGCCCATAACACCTCTGGCTCCATGGAGCGGCTCTCCATCCGCTTTGACGCCATGGCCTCCCACGACATCACCTATGTGGGCATCATCCAGACCGCCCGGGCCTCCGGTCTCAAGGAGTTCCCCCTGCCCTACGTGCTCACCAACTGCCACAACTCCCTGTGCGCCGTGGGCGGCACCATCAACGAGGATGACCACAACTTCGGCCTGTCTGCTGCCAAGAAGTACGGCGGTGAATTTGTCCCCGCCCACCAGGCCGTCATCCACTCCTACATGCGGGAGCGGTACGCTGCCCCCGGCAAGATGATTCTGGGCTCGGACTCCCACACCCGGTACGGCGCTTACGGCTGTATGGCCATCGGCGAGGGCGGCCCCGAGCTGGCCCGTCAGCTGCTGTGCAAGACCTATGACATCGCCTATCCCCAGGTGGTGGGCATCTACCTCACCGGAGCTCCCCGCCCCGGCGTGGGCCCCCAGGACGTGGCTTTGGCCCTGGTCAAGGCCACCTTCCAGTCCGGCGCGGTGAAGAACGCCGTCATGGAGTTCTTCGGACCCGGTGTAGCCAATCTGTCCATGGACTATCGGTCCGGCATCGACGTGATGACCACCGAGACCACCTGTCTGTCCTCGGTGTGGCAGACCGATACCAACACCCAGACCGCCCTCACTCTCCTGGGCCGTGGCGCGGAATATCACCCCATGCAGCCCAAAGAGGGCGCCTACTATGATCGGGTGGTGTGCGTGGAGCTGGACAAGGTGCAGCCCATGATCGCCCTGCCCTTCCACCCCTCCAACGCCTTCCCCATCGCCGAGTTTCAGGAGAATATGGAGGACATGCTCCACATGGTGGAGCAGAACACCCGGGACCAGCTGGGTATCGAGCCCCCCGCTCCCCTGTCCGCCAAGATCCGCGACGGCAAGTTCCACGTGGACCAGGCCGTCATTGCCGGATGCTCCGGCGGTACCTATCAGAACCTGCGCCGGGCCGCTGAGATTCTGGGCACCACCGCCACCGGGTCCGACCACTTCTGGCTGTCCTGCTACCCCGGCTCCATGCCCGTGATGCAGGAACTGACCCGCCAGGGCTATATCACCACCCTTATGGCCGCCGGCGCCTCGGTGCGCTCCTGCTTCTGCGGCCCCTGCTTCGGTGCCGGAGACGTGCCCGCCAACGGGGCCTTCTCCATCCGCCACTCCACCCGCAACTTCCCCAACCGGGAGGGCTCCAAGCCCGGCGAGGGCCAGGTGTCCTATGTGGCCCTGATGGACGCCCGCTCCATCGCCGCCACCGCCAAGATGGGCGGCGTGCTCACCGCCGCCGACCAGCTGCCTGACGTGCCCGCCGACCGGGCCGACGAGCAGTGGACCTATGACGGCTCCTCCTATCAGGCCCGGGTCTACTACGGCGTGGGCAAGGCCAACCCCGACGAGGAGTTGGTGTTTGGCCCCAACATCGCCGACTGGCCCCAGCAGATCGCCCTGCCGGAAAACCTGATGCTCACCGTGGCCTGCGCCATCTACGACCCCGTCACCACCACCGACGAGCTCATCCCCTCTGGTGAGACCTCCTCTTACCGCTCCAACCCCCTGCGCCTGTCGGAATTCGCCCTCAGCCGCAAGGACCCCCAGTATGTGCCCCGGGCCAAGGAGATTCAGAAGGTGGAGCAGCTGCGCCGCTCCAATCCCCAGGACCCCCAGGTGGTGGCCGCTCTGGAGGGCTACGACCCCGCCAACACCGGACTGGGCTCCCTGGTGATGGCCCTGAAGCCCGGCGACGGCTCTGCCCGGGAGCAGGCCGCTTCCTGCCAGCGTGTACTGGGCGGCTGCGCCAACATCGCCCAGGAGTACGCCACCAAGCGCTACCGCTCCAACGTGGTCAACTGGGGCATGCTGCCCTTCATCGCCAGCGAGCTGGAGCAGCTCAACCTCCAGCCCGGTGACCGAGTGTACATCCCCGGCATCCGTGCCCTCCTCCAGGGAGACGGCGAGACCGTGGAGGCCCAGGTGCTGCGGGATGGTACCTCTACCCCCGTCACCCTCTCCCTCCCCGGCCTGACCCGGGAAGAGCGGGACATCATCCTGGCTGGCTGCCTCATCAACTACTACGCACAATAATAACTCAAAACGGGTTGCACTCAACGTGCAACCCGTTTTTCTTTGTAAAAGCCCGCCTGAGCCAGTCGGTGGCGCAGCAGACTGCCCAGACCAATGGCAATGACGATCTTTCCCAGGTCAAAGGGAATGAAGGGGGTCACGCACAGCCCCAGGGCCGCCCCCACGGTATACCCCCCCTGCCAGCAGAACCAGGCGGTGCCCAGCAGATAACACAGGGCGGTGCCCAACATCAGCCCCAGGGCGTGGAGCAGCTTGGACCGGGTGTGGTCGATGACCCAGCCCCCCACCAAAGCCATGGGCAGATAGCCCAGCAAATAGCCCCCGGTGGGCCCCAGCAGCTTGGCCGCTCCACTGCCAAACCCGGAAAACACCGGGAGACCGGCCAGACCCACCAGCAAATACACCAGGCAGCTCACCGTTCCCCACTTCCACCCCAGCAGATACACCGCCAGAAAGATGGCCAGGTTGGCAAAGGCCACGGGCACCGGGCCAATGGGCACGGAAAAGGGGCTGAGGACACAGATCACCGCCGCCAGTACCCCGCAGCTGCACAACTTTTGTATGGTCTCATGCTTCATATGCTCGCCCTCCGATTGTATACTAAATTCGCTTGTAAGTATACAATATAACTTTTCCCCTGTCAACCGCTTGCCTTTGCCCCCAATGTGTGATACTTTAGATGGGATTACTCTATGAAAAATGTGAGGGACGAACCGTGGCAAACGTGAAGTATCTATTCCAGCGCGTGATGAATATGAACTACAAGGCCATGTGGGAGAAGATTAGCTCCATCCACAAAAAGACCGGGCGGTCCCGGCTGGCCATTTTCCGGGACATGAAGGACTGCGCCGTAAAGTACGGGGCGGGGTATATGGACTACGACCTGTTTGAGATGTACAATCTCACACCAGAGCAGCGGGACACCTACCTCACCCGAGGCCGCAACAACGCCCTGGTGGTGAAGTACAACGACAAGGCCTACACGGGCCAATTTGACGATAAGGTGCAGTTCAACACCCTCTTTGGCAAGTACCTGCACCGGGACTGGGTGCCAGTGACCGGGGACAACCGGGATCAGGTGATGGCGTTTTTGGCCGCCCACGAGGTGTTCATGGCCAAGCCCTCCCAGGGCAGCTGTGGCTGGGGCATTGAAAAGATCCGCCGTACCGAGTATCCCTCTCTGGACGCCCTCTACGACTATCTGGTGCAGCGGGCCCCCAAGCTGGAGCTGGAAGAGGTGCTGGAGCAGCATCCCCAGGTGTCCGCCATCTACCCCGGCTCCATCAACACCGTGCGCATGGTGACCATCCGGGGCAAGCACGGCAAGGTGTACCTGGTCACCGCCATGTTCCGCATCGGCAACGGCAAGTTTGTGGACAACTTCAACAGCGGCGGCATGGTGGCCCCCATGGATCCTGAGCGGGGCGTAGTCATTGACCGGGCCCTGGACAAGGCCAAGAACCTGTACGAAAACCACCCCGCCACGGGCACCCCCATCAAGGGCTTTCAGTTCCCCGACTGGGACAAGGCGGTGGCCATGGTCTCTGAGGCCGCCCAGGTCATTCCCCAGGTGGGGTATGTGGGCTGGGACGTGTGCTTTACCCCCAACGGTCCCTGTCTGGTGGAGGGCAACCCCTTCCCCGGCCACGACATCTATCAGCTGCCTGTGCACACCCCGGACAAGATCGGCATCATGCCTCGGTTCCGGGAGATTGAGGCCGAAGAAAAAATGATGAATGAATAATGAAGAAATGAAGAATGATTGTGTGCCGCCTCCTTGCGGCACGGATTCCGATTTGTCAGAGACATGATGAAATAAAAGCCCTCGGCAGAGTTTTCCCGCCCGCAGGCGGGAAAATAAACTAAAATCACGTTTTTTCCGGGGACATGCGCATCGGAAAAAACACTTCTCAGCCCGCCAGTGTGGCCTTGGGTCGCCCTTTGACCCAAGGGTGCATGCAGCGGGCTGCATCCCCTCTCAAAAATGCTTGCATTTTTGAGAATCATGTAAGAAGCCCTCGGTTCCTTGCGGAACCGAGGGCTTCTTACATGATCAAAGATAATAGGCCAGTCTGGGACTTCCATCCTCCAAATAGATGGTGCCACAGGGGGTGAACCCCATCTTCTCCAGCAACTGCTGCATGGGGATGTTCTTCTCATGGGTGTCGATACGCAGCTGGCGGCAATGGGCCCGGCACCAGGCCAGGCAGTGGGCCGCCGCCCCGGTGCGGGAGGAGCCGGTGGCCAACCGGTGCACCACGCCATAGTCCCCGTTCTCCGGCCACCCCTCCCCTTCAATGTGGGCGTAGGTGGGCTCTCCCTTGGTGTGGAAGGAGAAGGCCGCGGCCAGGCGGCCATGTTCCATACACACAAAGCTGTACCCCAGGTTGATATCCTGCTGGATCTGCTCCAGGGTTGGTTTATCCTCCCCCCACTGGTCCGGGTTGCCGGACTCCCGCATAAAGGCCCGGGCCTGGGCGTAGAGCTGCTCCAGGGCAGGCAGATCCCGGATATTGCCCCGACGAATCAAAAAATTGGTTCCACTGTTCATGTTCATTCCACCGTTTTCAAACTTTCTACCATATCAATTTTCTTTAACCTAAAGTGTGCCGCCACATTGACAATGAGGGAGAACAGGGCGGTCAAGGCCGCGGCCAGCACATAGGCGTAGGGGGGTGCCGTGCGGCCAAACATCACCAGGTCCACCTCCACCGTCAGCACCATCCAGCTGTGGAGGAACCGGCCCAACACCAGTCCCAGAATCACGCCAAAGATGGTGAGGAACACGTTCTCCCGCAATACATATGCGGTGGTCTCTCCGTCATAGAACCCCAGCACCTTCAAGGTGGCCAGCTCGCTTCTGCGCTCGGTGATGTTGATGTTGGTCAGGTTGTACAGCACCACAAAGGCCAGCGCGGCGGCGGCCACAATGATGATGACCACGGCGTAGTTGATGGCGTCCATGCTGTCCTCAAAGCTGTCCCGGATGGTGGCAATGTAGGAGTAGGAGGCCACCCCATCCATCTTCATCAGGGTCTCCGAGGTCTGGTTGGACACGTCCACCCCCATGCCGTCCTGATAGGCCAGGAGCATCACATTGTTCTGGTAGTCCTCCCCAAACAGCTGGGTATACAGGTCCCGGGTGAGGTATACGTAGTGGTAGACGTAGTTTTCCGTGATGTCCGCCACCACGGCCTCCACCCGCTGGTCTCCCCCCAGGGTGATGGTGTCCCCGACCGACACACCCAGCAGCTCAGAGAGCTTCTCGTCAATGACCACGCCGGAGCCGTCCAGCTCCACCGGGGAGTGGTCCGAACGGTGGCGCAAATCCACAAAGCGCCCGAACTCCTCCACGTCGTCCACCGCAAAGAGGTACACGTCGTAGGAGATGCCTGTGGTGGAAGCGTCCATCATCTGCTGATAGGTGAACATGTAGTCCGCCACAGCCTCTTCCCCGTCCAGATAGTCCTCAATCCCCTGCTTCTGCTCCTCCGTCAGGTCCTCGTCCAGGCCTACGGTGGCGTCATACAGGGATATCTCATCAAACTGCTTATCCAGCACGTCAAAAATGGACTCATGGAGGCCAAAGCCCGTGACAATCAGGGCGGTACAGCCGCCAATGCCGATGACCGTCATCCAAAACCGCTTTTGATAGCGGAACAGGTTGCGCATGGTCACCTTCCAGGTAAAGCTTAGCCTGCGCCAAATGGGCTTGATGTATTCCAAGAAGACCCGCTTGCCCGCCTTGGGGGCCCGAGGCCGCATGAGGTTGGCTGGGGTATCAATCAGCGTGGACAGGCAGGCCCACAGGGCGGCCCCGGTGGTGCACGCCACTGCCGCCAGCACCGCCAACACAAACAGGGGCAGCTGCATCTTATAGTCCAGCCCGGGGATGGCGTACATGATCTGGAAGGCGTTGGCGATGACCGCCGGGATGAGGGTAGCCCCTACCCCTAAGCCAATGAGGCCGCCCACCAGGCTGGCCACAAAGGCGTATCCAATGTACTTTTGGGAGATGGCCAGCCGGGAGAAGCCCAGGGCCTTCAAAGAGCCAATCTGGGTGCGCTGCTCTTCCACCATACGGGTCATGGTGGTCAGGCAGGCCAGCGCGGCCACCACAAAGAAGATGACCGGGAAGATGCTGGACAGATTATCCACCCGCTCGGCGTCTTGGGAGTAGCTGACAAAGCCGGAATTGGTGTCCCGGCCCAGCACATACCACTCACAGGTAGCCATCTCGTCTAAATCCTTCTGGCCCTGGTCGATGTCCGCCTGGGCCTGCTCCAGCTCCGGCTGGGCGTCGGCCTTGGCCTGCTGGTACTCCTCCAGGCCCTTCTGGTACTCCGCCTCGCCGTCGTCCAGCTCTGCCTTGGCTTCGGCCAGCTGGCTGCGGCCACGGGCCTCTTCCTGGTCCAGGGTCTGCTGCCCGGACTGGTACTCTGCCCATCCGGTATCCAACTGCTGGGCGGCATCTTGCAACTGGGCCTGGGCGGCATCCAGCTCCGCCTTGGATTCCTCCAACTGAGTCTTTACCTGGGCCAGCTGCTGATACCCCGCCTGTATCTGGGCGGCAGCTTCGTCCAGCTTTGCCTTCTGGGGAGCCAGCTGCTCCACCATCTGGTCATACATAGGGGTGCCCTCAAAGGGCTTCAGAGCGTCGTAATACTCCTCATAGCCCTTGGCCACCTCTTCCTGCTGGGCGTCCAGTTGGGCCAGGTTCTCCTCATAGGCGGTCTGGCCCTCCTGATACTGAGCCAGACCCTCCTGATAGTCCACTTTGCCCTGCTCATACCGGGTCTGGGACTCCTCCAGCTGGGACCGGGCGGCGTTCAGCTTGGCCTGGCCGTCCTTGATCTCCTGTTCCAGGGTGGCCAAACCACTCTCATAGTCCGCCCAGCCGCTGTCCAGCTCCGCCCGGGCATCGTCCAGCTTCTTCTTGGCATCGTCCAGTTCCTTTTGGGCGTCTGCCAGCTCGCTTCGGGCATCGTCCAGCTCCTTCTGGGCCTCGCTGCGCACCTCTTTGTCCCGCAGGCTGGCCCGCTCCTGGGCCAAGGGGTCCAGGCTGTCCACCAGGGCGCTGAGCTGGTCGGCGTAGGCCTGGCTGTAGCTGTTGAGGGCTTCCATTCCATCGCCAGTGAAATAGGCGGTGGTGTATACGTCCAGGTCGAAATTCTCCCCGGGGATGTAGACAAAGGCATCGATGCTGCCGCTGCCCAGGGTGGTACTGCCTCGGTCTGTACCCACATACAGCGGGCTTTGCACCGTGCCCACAATGGTGTAGCTGGTACGGGTGAGGCTGTCCTGGTCCGCCTCGTCCAACGTGACGGTGAGGGTGTCCCCAATCTCCAGCCCCAGAGCGGTGAGGAGCATCTGCTCGGTGACGCACTCGTCCGCCTGCTGGGGCAGGCGGCCCTCCACCACGTTGAGCAGATTCAAGTTCTCCGGCATGGAGCGCATGGAGACGATGGAGTCCACCGCGGTGGCGTCCACGCTCCACGCCCCTTCCACCTGATCTACGCCGTCGGCCTGGGCTAAGGCCTGCAAGTCCTCCTGGGTGAGCCCCATGGTGGACATAACATAGCCGTCCATGAGGTGGTGGGAGTCGTAGTAGTTGTCCGCCGTATACTCCATATCCGGGGCCGTGGCCCGCAGGCCCACCAAAAAGGCCACGGCCAGAGCGGAGAGGAGGAGAATGGATAGAAAGCGGCTGTAGGTATGGCGGACTTCCCGAATAAAATCGGTGAGCAGCCTGTTTTTCCTCTTTACCATTCAATCGCCTCCACCGGGGTGGGGTGAGGATTGCAGGTCATCTCCTCCACACGCCCGTTTTTGATGTGAATAACCCGGTCTGCCATGGGGGTGAGGGCGGTATTGTGGGTGATGACCACCACTGTCATCCCCTGCAGGCGGCAGGTATCCTGCAAGAGCTTCAAAATGGCCTTGCCCGTGACGTAGTCCAGCGCGCCGGTAGGCTCATCGCACAGCAGCAGCTTGGGGTTTTTGGCCAGGGCACGGGCGATGGCCACCCGCTGCTGCTCGCCGCCGGAGAGCTGGGCGGGGAAGTTGTTGAGGCGATGCCCCAGCCCCACGTGCTCCAGCACGTCTTTGGCGTCCAGGGGCTCTTTGCAGATCTGGGCGGCCAGCTCCACATTCTCCAGGGCGGTGAGGTTCTGCACCAGGTTGTAGAACTGGAAGACAAATCCGATGTCGTTGCGGCGATACTGGGTGAGCTGGCGGGCGTTGAATCCGCTGACCTGGGTGCCATCCACCAGGATCTCTCCGCTGGTACAGGCGTCCATGCCCCCCAGCATATTCAGCACCGTGGTCTTACCTGCGCCGGATGGCCCCACAATGATGGCAAATTCCCCTTTTTCGATGTGGAAATCCACCCCATCCACCGCTTTGATGGTCACCTCTCCCATGACGTATTCCTTGCGTACTTGTTTGAAAGAGATATAACTCATAATTACCACCATCCCGCTATATTGTTATCTTAACTATATAGTACACGTTCTCCCCTCCACCTGCAATCCTTCCTTACCATTGTTTAAAGAAAGTTTATGAATCCCCCGAGGTCTCCTGTGTTATCGTTGACTAACTCCTCTTGCCGCTGGTACAATACCCACACGATAAGGGAGTAATTGGCGGCGTGTTTGCGCCGTGGCCTGGTCAACATACTGGCGGCGTGTCCGTCTGGCCGGGTCTGAAACAGTGAGACTTATCCGCTACAAAGGGCGGGTAGTCTCTTTTTTTATGCCCGCCCAACACCTGAAACAGAAAGGCGAGAAGAATATGGGAATTTGGGAACTTTTGATTTTAGCTGTTGGCCTGGCCATGGATGCCTTTGCCGTGTCCATCTGCAAGGGCCTGTCCATCCGCAAGCTCAATCTGCGCCACATGGTCATTGTAGGCCTGTGGTTCGGGGCCTTCCAGGCCCTCATGCCCCTGCTGGGGTACTTTTTGGGCTCCGCCTTCACCCAGCTGGTCCAGGCGCTGGACCACTGGATTGCCTTTGTGCTGCTGCTGATCATCGGCGGCAACATGATTCGGGAGGCCTTTAGCGGCGACGAGGAGGAGGTCTCCCCCTCCCTGGCCGTCCCCGGTATGTTCCTGCTGGCAGTGGCCACCTCCATTGACGCCTTGGCGGTGGGCATCACCTTCGCCTTTTTGCGGGTGAACATCTGGCTGGCGGTGGCCATCATCGGGGTGTGCACCTTTGTCATCTCGGCGGCGGGGGTAAAGATCGGCAATGTCTTCGGCGCCCGCTTCAAATCCAAGGCGGAGCTGCTGGGCGGCGTGGTGCTGGTGCTCATCGGCGCCAAAATTTTGCTGGAGCACCTGGGGCTGCTGGCCCTGTAAGGGGTAGTTGACGCAGGGGCCCTTCCAGTGCTACAATCGAAAAAAGCAAATAAGGAGGTTTTTCCCATGTCTGACAATCGCACCCTCTTTGCCACCATGCCCAACGGTGACCTGGTGGAAGAACTCACCCTCCGCTGCGGCGCTCTGCGTTGCTCCATCCTCACCTATGGCGGCGCCATCCGCTCCCTGGTGGTCCCCGACAAGGACGGCAACCCCGTGGACGTGGCCCTGGGCTTCGACACCATCGAGGACTACATGACCCAGACCTGCTACATCGGTGCCCTCATCGGCCGCTTTGGCAACCGTATCAACCAGGGCAAATTTACCCTCAACGGGGTGGACTACACTCTGGCCACCAACAACGGCCCCAACCACCTTCACGGCGGCGACATCGGCTTTGACAAGCAGATCTGGACCGTAG
Source organism: Pseudoflavonifractor sp. An187 (assembly GCF_002160275.1). Lineage (NCBI taxonomy): Bacteria > Bacillati > Bacillota > Clostridia > Eubacteriales > Oscillospiraceae > Pseudoflavonifractor > Pseudoflavonifractor sp. An187. Next base: position 70,417 of record NZ_NFKG01000003.1, read on the forward strand.
AGGACCAGACCGAGAACCAGGTGGTGCTCTCCCTGGTCAGCCCCGATGGCCAGGAGAACTATCCCGGCACCCTCACCGTCATCGTCACCTACACCCTCACCGAGGATGGGCTGTCCATCTCCTACCACGCCAACACCGACGCGGACACCTTGTGCAACCTCACCAACCACTGCTACTTCAACCTCTCCGGTCACGACAGCGGCCCGGTGGATAACCAGACCATCTGCATCAAGGCCCAGTCCTATACCCCCACCGACGCCGGGTCCATCCCCACCGGGGAGATCGCCAGCGTGGAGGGCACTCCCATGGACCTGCGTACCCCCGTGGCCATGGGGGCCCACTGGGACGACGACTTTGAGCAGCTGACCATGGCCCGAGGCTACGACCACAACTGGGTGCTGGATGGTGAGGCTGGACAGCTGCGCCACGTGGCCACTGCCCACTCCCCCGCCACTGGCATCACCATGGAGGTGCACACCACCACCCCCGGCGTGCAGTTCTACTCCGGCAACTACATGGACGGCTGCCCCGTGGGCAAGGACGGCGCTCCCTACGACAAGCGCTGGGGCTTCTGCCTGGAGACCCAGAACTTCCCCGACGCCCCCAACCACGCCAACTTCCCCTCCGCCGTGCTCAAGCCCGGTCAGGAGTATAAAGAAGAGACCGTGTACAAGTTTGTGTAATACATAAAATGAGAAATGGCCTGTTGCGGCAACGCAGCAGGTCATTTTCTTATGGGAATGCCTCCCTTGTGTAAAGGGAGGTGGCCCGGCGTAAGCCGGGTCGGAGGGATTGACCTCCTCCAATGTCTCAGGCGCAACCCTCCGCCCCCGCCGGGGGCGCTCCGCTGGGCCCGATTTCTCCCCGATGAGAAATCGGGGAAAGAATCGCCAAAGGCGGGGTCTTCCCCCGCCTTGTGAAATCCACCCCGCGGTACTGGGAGCCCCTGCGTTCTTCTCTTCTCGGCCCTTGGCTTGGTGGGGTCACATAGATAGCATGGCAGTGCTACAGAATGTACCTGCTTCTCTGCAAAACTATGCTTCTCTCACCAGGGCCTTACCCTGGTGAGCTGCTGTTTCCAGCGCTCGGCGGCCTGGTGCCCGGCGGCGGGAACGCCGCTTCTCCAGGGTAGGCCCGGCTGTGAAAACCACCTGGCTGTAGGGCCAGCTTCCCAGGGTGACCTGGTGTGGTGGCAGAAACAGGAGCCACAATAAGAGTGACGGGCCGAACCTAGTCTTGACGCATTGACAGCCTGGTACCTCAGGGGGGTACTTAGGGGGGAACGCCCTAAGCGGGTTTTGGTTTCTTTTGCCCGCTCAAAAGAAACCCCCAGCGGGGAGCGTCCCCGCAGCACTGGCAAGTGCACAGAAGAGAAAAAGAACGTGGAAGCAGCCACAACGGCCACTTCCACGATTCACTTATTTCATCACGTCTTTGTTCTTCCAGAAATACTCAATGCCGGAGTACACGGTGGTAATCACGATCACCCACACGCACACCTGCACCAAGATCTCAGGAATGGGCAAGTGCATCAGGCACAGGCACACCATGGTGGAGAAGGTCTTCACCTTGCCCGACCAGGCGGCGGCGATGACTCGGCCATTGTCCACGGCGATGAGGCGCAAGCCGGACACGGCAAACTCCCGGGCCACCACGATGACCAGGGCCCACACGGGGAGCAGCCCCACGGAGACAAACCAGATCATGGCGGTGATCACCAGAATCTTGTCCGCCAGGGGGTCCATGAACTTGCCGAAGGTGGTCACCTGGTTGTAGTGCCGGGCCACATAGCCGTCCAGGAAGTCGGTGACGCTGGCGATGACAAACACGGCCAGGGCCAGCAGAGCGCTGTATTTCAGGTTCAGGTACCACACCACCAGGTACACGGGAATCAAAATCACCCGGAGCATGGTCAGTTTATTGGCGGTATTCCATTCCATGTCGCTCACTCCTCAATCTCGCCCGTGAGGTCGCCATCGGCAGTGCCGGTGATGCGGACCCACACAAATTCTCCTGCTTTCACGTCGCCTGCGGCGGTGAACAGCACCCGGCCGTCAATGTCCACCGAGTCGGCGTAGGTACGGCCCACAAAGCAACCTTCCGCAGCGTCAAAGCCCTCGCACAACACTTCCATGCAGGTGCCCAGCCGCTCCTGGTTGTACTCGTCCATGATACGGGACTGGAGGTCCACCACCAGCTCCACCCGGCGGGCGGCCACCTCGGGGTCCACCTGGTGTTCCATGGCGGCAGCCAGGGTGCCCTCCTCGGGGGAGAACTGGAACACACCCGCCCGCTGGATTTTCTGCTCTTTCAGGAACTCGCACAGCTCCTCAAACTCCTCCTCGCCCTCGCCGGGCAGGCCGCAGATGAGGGAGGTGCGGATAACAACTTTGGGCATGGCGGCCCGCAGCTTGGCAAAGAGAGTCTCAATCTCCGCCTTGGTGCTGCGGCGTCGCATGGCCTTCAAAATGCCGTCGTTGGCGTGCTGGATGGGAATGTCCAGGTACTTGACGATCTTCCGCTCCTTGGCAATCACTTCGATGAGCTCGTCGGTTACCGCCTCAGGGTAGAGGTAGTGGAGACGAATCCAGTGGAAGGGCAGCTTGCACAGCTCGCGGAGCAGCGCTGCCAGGGTGGTGGGCTGCTCCAGGTCCTGGCCGTAGCGGGTGATGTCCTGGGCGATGACGATGAGCTCCTGCACCCCGTTGTCCGCCAGCTTCTGGGCCTCCTCCAGGATGTGCTCCATGGAGCGGCTGCGGTAGCGGCCCCGGAGCTTGGGGATGATACAGAAAGCGCAGCCGTTGCTGCACCCCTCCGCAATTTTCAGATATGCGGTATAGGGGGGTGTGGTGACCATCCGCTCCCCGTCCTCGTAGGTGCGGTGGATGTCCCCGAAGTGCTGGGCCTCTTCCCCGGCCATGAGCTCCTCAATGGCGGACACCACGTCGGTATAGCTGCCGGTGCCCAGCAGGCCGTCCACCTCGGGCAGCTCGGTGCGGATGTCCTGGGGATAGCGCTGGGACAGGCACCCGGTGACCAGCAGCTTTTTCAGCTGCCCCTCTTTCTTCAGCTGGGCCAGCTCCAAAATGCAGTCGATGGCCTCGCTCTTGGCCGCCTCAATAAACCCGCAGGTGTTGAGGACCGCCACGTCCGCCCCCCGGGGCTCCCCGGTGACATGGTAGCCAGCAGCCCGGCACAGGGCCATCATCTGCTCGGTGTTCACCAGGTTTTTAGAGCAGCCCAGAGACTGGAATGCCACGGTATAACTCATTGGTTCCATCCTTTCACTCCGCCTCTTGCTCCACCTGGCTCAGCACCCGGGAGATCTCCTCCCAGTCAAAGCCACGGCGGGCCAGATAGGCGGACACTTTTTTCAGTTCTTCCCGGGTGGGCGCTGCCCCTCGGAGCTTCTTTTCCACCAGGGCCCGGAGCTTGTCGTCCCCCTGGTCCCGCTCCTCCATGGCCTCATCCCAGAACTCTCTGGGGACGCCACGGCGGTACAGTTCATCCCGGATTTTGGCCGGGCCGTAGCCCTTGCGGCTGTAGTGGCGCACCACCGTGGAGGCGTACTCCCGGTCGTCCACCAGCCCCACCTGGGCCATGCGCTGGGCCACCTCCTGGGCCAGCTCCCGGCGCTGCTGCCGCTGCTCCTCCCCCTCCTGAGGGTCTCTCGTTCGGGGGGACTTGGCGGACAGCTTGCGCTCCAGCTCCCGCTGGGACATGGGCCGGGCGGCCAGAAGGGTGAGGGCCTTGTTGTTCAGCTTGGCCTTCTCCTGGGCCTGTTTCAGCCCTTCCAGCTGCTCCTCACTCAGCTCCATCCCGGCGTAGAGGGAAAAGGACACCACGTCCCCCTCCCCTACCCGCAGCAGAGAGCCGTCCTCCAGCCAGATCAGCCACCGCCCCTCAATCCGAGAGGATGGCTCTAGCTTGAGCAGTTTCATCCTTCAAAGTCGTCCGCCGACACGTCCACGGCCCGCCCGGCGGCCCGGGCGGCGATCTGGGACTGGCGGCTCATGAGCTTGAAGGAGTTGGCCCGAATCTGGTCCTCGATCTCCTGGGCGATCTCGGGGTTGTCGGTGAGATACTTCTTCACGGCGTCCTTGCCCTGGCCCAGGCGGGTGTCGCCCATGGAGAACCAGGAGCCGGACTTCTGGATGAGGTCCAGCTTCACGCCCAGGTCCACCAGCTCGCCCAGCTTGGAGATGCCCTCGCCGTACATGATCTCAAACTCCGCCTCCCGGAAGGGGGGAGAGACTTTGTTCTTCACGATCTTCACCCGGGTGCGGTTGCCCACCACCTCGGTGCCGTTTTTCAGGGCCTCCACCCGGCGCACCTCCATGCGCACCGAGGCGTAGAACTTCAAGGCACGGCCACCGGTGGTGACCTCGGGGTTGCCGTACACCACGCCCACTTTCTCACGGAGCTGGTTAATAAAGATGACCACACAGTTGGTCTTGGCGATGGAGCCAGCCAGCTTGCGCAGGGCCTGGCTCATGAGGCGGGCCAGCAGGCCCACATGGGAGTCGCCCATGTCGCCCTCAATTTCCGCCCGGGGGGTGAGGGCGGCCACCGAGTCCACCACCACCACGTCAATGGCGCCGGAGCGCACCAGGGCCTCGCAGATCTCCAAGCCCTGCTCGCCGGTGTCCGGCTGGGAGATGAGCATGGAGTCGATGTCCACGCCCAGGGCACGGGCATAGGTGGGGTCCAGGGCGTGCTCGGCGTCGATGAAGGCCACCTCGCCGCCCCGCTTCTGGGCCTCGGCCACCACGTGGAGGGCCAGGGTGGTCTTACCGGAGGATTCCGGGCCGTAAATCTCAATGATACGCCCCTTGGGCACGCCGCCGATGCCCAGGGCGATGTCCAGGGACAGAGAGCCGGTGGGGATGGCCTCCACCATCACGTCGGCGTTCTCTCCCAGGCGCATGATGGAGCCCTTGCCGTAATCCCGCTCGATCTGGGCAATGGCGGTCTCCAGCGCCTTCTTCTTATCCGATGCAGGCCCCACAGGGTCCACGGGCCGTTTCTTATCTGCCATGCGTCATTCTTCCTTTCCTGCCGGCTCGTCCGGCTGTATGGGTTCTAGTATGCCCTCCACGACCCGCCAGTGGCCGCCAGGGTCTTGAAAACTGCGGACCTGCTGAAAGCCTCGGTCCACCATCAGCTTTTTCACCGCTTCCTCCTGGTCGTAGCCGATCTCAAAGATCAGCTTGCCGCCGGGGCGCAGGGCCCAGTTCCAGTGCAGGGTGATGGCCCGGTAGAAGTCCAGGCCGTCCTCGCCCCCGTCCAGAGCCAGGTGGGGCTCGTAGTCCCGCACCGAGTGGTCCAGCTCCTCCTCCACCACCTGGCGGGGGATGTAGGGGGGATTGCACACAATGAGGTCAAACTCGCCCAACTCCCGGGGGGGCGGCTGGAGGGCGTTGGCCTGGACCAGCTCCACCTGGTCGGCCAGCTGGCAGCGCATCAGGTTCTGCCGGGCCACCTCCAGGGCGTCCTGAGACCAGTCGGCCAGCACCACCTGGGCGTTGGGACAGTTGTAGGCCAGAGCCAGCCCCACACAGCCGCTGCCGGTGCACAGGTCCAGCACCCGGGCCTGGGGCAAATCCCGCACCGCCAAAATCCCCCGCTCCACCAGCAGTTCGGTGTCGGGGCGGGGAATGAGCACCTGGGGGGTGACGGTGAGGGTGAGGCCGTAGAACTCCCACTCTCCAAGGATATAGGCGATGGGCTCCCCGGCCAGTCTGCGCTGGAGCAGGGCGTCCACCTGTCCCTCAATGGCCTCGCTGGCATAGAGAGACAGGTCCCGGAGCACCTCTTCCCGGCGCTTGCCCAGGGCGGCGCACATCAGCTCCATGGCCTCCAGCTGGGCTTGCTCCACGCCGGACTCCTTGAGGGTGCGCCGTACCGCTAAGTAAATGTCGTTATACGTCTGCATGTCTGCCGCCTTTCTCTCTCTTGCTCTTCCATTACCAGGCGTCGGCGCCCTTTTCCCGGGGCAGCACCAGCTTCAAAGCGGTAATGGCCACCTCGATCATGCTCTCGTCCGGCTCAAAGGTGGTGAAGTTCTGCATCCACATCCCCGGAGCCCGCAGGGCACGGCACAGGGCGTTGTCATGGCCGCCCACGTAGCGGTTGAACTCGTAGGTCACCCCCACAATGATGGGCAGCAGCACCAGGTGGAGCACCATGCGCAGCAGGGTGTTTTTGATCTGCAAGGGGGTGAAAATCACAATGGAGAGGAAAATGGACACCACGATCACCACAAAGAGAAAGCTGGTGCCGCAGCGGGGATGGTGGCGAGGCTGCTTTTTCACGTTCTCCACGGTGAGCTCCAGGCCGTTTTCATAGCAGTAGATGGCCTTGTGCTCCGCCCCGTGGTAGGAGAACACCCGGCGCATCTCCTTGGTACGGGAGCACAGCCACAGGTAGCACAGGAAAATGGCCACCTTCATCACGCCTTCCACCACCGCCTGGACCCACAGAGGCATCTGGGGCCACACCAGGCGGATGAGGCCGGTGAGGGCGGTGGGCAACAGGATGAACAGGCCCACCGAGAAGGCGATCCCCAGGGCCGCCGCTATGGTGATGAAAATGGAGGCGGCCTTCTCCTGGGTGAAGTGGGCGTCCAGCCACTTCTCCAGCCAGCCGGGTTCCTCGTCCTCCTCCTGCTCCAGCCCCTCCTCGGACACCTCGGCGGAGTGCATCAGGGCCTGGACTCCATGAACCATGGCCGAGCCGAAGACGAACACCCCTCGCACCAGGGGCAGCTTGGCAAAGCGGCTCCGGGGCTGAATCTTCTTGGTGGTGATATCCAGCTCCCCGTTGGGCTTGCGCACCACGATGGCCCGCTTCTCCGGGCCCTGCATCATAATGCCCTCAATGAGGGCCTGACCACCGCAGGTGGTCTTATAAGGCGTCCCACAGGGGGACGCAGACTGATTGGACATGGGATTGAACTCCTTTATCTCGGGCGTACTCCCCCCGTCCTTCCACGGAACATCTTAGCAGATGGCGGGAAAAATGACAAGGGTTTTCGTACATTTGTTTCATTATTCCAGGGTCATGGGCAGGCGCAGGGTGACCACGCAGCCGCCGCCCATGGCGTTTTCAATATCCAGGGTGCCGCCGTGGCAGGTGACGATCTCCTCACACACGGCCAGGCCGATGCCGGAGCCACGGGCCTTGGAAGAGCCCTTGTAGAACTTGTATTTGACGTAGGGCAGCTCCTCTTCGGGGACGCCGGGGCCGAAGTCCCGCACCCGGATGGCCACCATGTTCCCCTCGGGGTGGATGGACACGTCCACTTCGCCGCCGGAGCCGCCGTGCTTGTCGGCGTTGTCCAGCAGGTTGCAGAACACCTGGCGCAGCCGCTCGGGGTCGCCGCTGATGGGGGGGAACTCCTCTTCGCACTCGATATACTCCAGCTTCAAGCCCTTGCGGCGGAAGAACTCCCGGTAGGTGTACACGGCGTCCTCCAGCTCCGCTTTGATATCAATGGGCTCCACGGACAGGTTGAACCGCCCGGTCTCAATGCGGGAGAACTCCAGCAGCTCCTCCACCATGTTGGTCAGGCGTCGGGCCTCGGAAACGATGATGCCCATGCCCTTTTTCACGTCCTCTGCGTCCCGTACCTCGCCGTTGTACAGGGTCTCCGCCCAGCCGTTGATGGCGGTGAGGGGGGTACGCAGCTCATGGGACACCGAGGAGATAAACTCTGACTGAGTCTTCTCCGCCTGGTCAATCTTCATGGACATGTCGTTGATGGCGTCCACCAACTGGCCCATCTCGTCGTCGCCCCGCACCTCCATCTGCACGCCGTAGCTGCCGGCGGCGATGCGCTTGGCGGTCTCGGTGACCCGGGTCACCGGCTCCAGAATCATGCGGATGAAGTAGGAGGCGTAGAGCACCATCAGGGCGATGATAACCATGCCCACCAGCACGCTCACCCCCACCACCTTCAACATCTGGGCCTGGAGCAGGCGCAGAGAGGTGACCAGGCGCACCACACCCACCACCGAGCCGTTGTACACGATGGGAGCGGAGGCGGCCATGAGGTAGTCCTGGGTGGAGGTGTCCACCCCTCGCCAGGTATACAGCTCTTTAGTCTCAATAGCGATCCGAATGTCATCCCCCTGGGGGGTGGCACCGGAGATATCCATGAGGGAGGTCATGCGCACCTCGCCGTCGGGGGTGAGGAACTGCACCTCGATGGTGTTTTTCTCCTCAAACTGGTTGATGAACTGCCGGGCCGCATAGAGGTAGGTGGTCTCGGTGTAGTTCTGAAACATCCCGGCCGCCGTCTGGGCCTTGCTCTCCAGGGTGGCGGCGATGGTGGCCAGGTAGTAGTTGTAAATGGCCAGGGAGAAGGCGGACACGGCAATGGCCACAATGGCAAAGGTGGTCACCAGGGTATTCACCAGCCAGCGGCGACGCAGCACGCCCCGGCGCACCGCCTTTTTCTTCTGCTCCTGTCCCTCCTTCTTCCGCTTGCCGGGAAGGGGGATCTTCTTCCAAATCATCTTATATCCTCTCCATGCTCTTCACGCCGCATTAGCAGCCCCATTTATAGCCAAAGCCCCAGACGGTGTTGATGTAGGTGGGGTTCTGGGGGTCGTCCTCCAGCTTGATGCGCAGGCGGCGAATGTTCACGTCCACGATCTTCAGCTCTCCGATGTAGTCCTTGCCCCACACCGCGTCCAGAATCTCCTCCCGGGCCAGGGCCTTCCCCGGGTTGTCCATAAACAGCTTGACGATGGAGTATTCCACCTGGGTCAGCTTCACCCGCTGGCCGTTCTTCTCCAGGGTGCGGTTGCGGGTGTTGAGGAGGAAGGGGGGCTGATGAATCTCGTCGGTCTCCCGGGTGGTCTCTCCGCCGGTGCGGCGATACAGGGCGTCCACCCGGGCGGTGAGCTCGGCGGGCGAGAAGGGCTTGGTGACATAGTCGTCCGCCCCGGTCATCAGGCCGGTGACCTTGTCCATCTCCTGGGTAAGGGCGGTGAGCATGATAATGCCGATCTGGGAATTGCCCGCCCGGATACGACGGCACACCTCAAAGCCGTCCATCTCGCCGGGGAGCATAATGTCCAGCAGCGCCACCCGAATGTCCGGGTGCCGGGCGATCTGCTCCAGGGCCTCTTCCCCGGTGCCCGCCTCGATGGTCTCATATCCCGCACGCTTGAGGTTGATGACCACAAAGCTGCGGATGTTGGACTCGTCCTCCAATACCAATACTTTTTTCATGGTGGCTCACTCCTTTAAGATTCACTGTCCCAGGCCACGGTGATGAGGAAGAACCGCTGGGCCAGTTCGTTGGCTTTCAGTTTGCAATCCCACACGCCCTCTTCCAGGGAGGCGGCGTAGATGGTGGTGCTGTCGCTGTACAGGGTCACACGGCCAGGCAGCATGGCCCGGGCCTGACGGTTGCTGCCGGTCAGGCGGTAGATGGTCAAGAAGGGCTTGGGCTCCTGGCCCTCTTCCCCGGAGTTATAGTAGAACACCACCGAACGCTCGCCCCGGTGGCTGAGAGAGTCGTCCCGGGCCACGGCGATGTTCTCCGGCCAGTTGTCCGGCAACACCAGGTACCAGCCGTCGGCCTGGCAGTGGTAGGTGACACAGCTGATGGCCAAGCTGCCGTTGGCGTTGACCTGGCACCAGTAAATCACCGACTCTTCGGACTCCTCCCCCTCCTTGACGCTGGGCAGCTTCACAGGGATGGGAATTTCCAGCACGCCGTCCTTGTTGATGTCGGACAGGGACACCCCGGTGTCCACCCGGGAAGTCACCTCGCTGTAGCCCGCCTGCTTGTTCAAGGTGACATTGTGCAGGCGTCCGTCCGCCACCGTCATCACGTCGGTGAGGGTTCCGCCGGAGAACAGCGAGGAGGCAAACACCGCCGGGGTGCCGTCGGCCAGCTTGCCCGGCACCATGGAGTACACCCCATAGATGCCGTTGGACAGGGGGGCGGAGGAGGTCATGGTCATCACACCGCCGTTATAGTCGTAAAATTCCGCCAGGTTGGCCCCGTCTCCGGTGCTGTCCTGGTGACAGACCACGATCTCCTTGGCGCCGTCCTGGTCCAGGTCGGTGACCAGATAGCTCTCATTGTATGTGGTGCTCATCAGCTCGCTGACCCCTGCGTCCAACAGGGCATAGGCGGAGAGGATGTGCACCTTGGTGCTCATCTGCCAGGAGACGATGAGGTCCAGGGTCCCGTCCCCCGTCACGTCCTCATAGGTCACGGAGTTGATGGAGGTGCCGTCCCCTTCCACCACATAGGTCAGGCGGTAGTCGTTGTCCGCCCCCTTGCGGAACAGGCACACCCGCAGAGGCTTCTCCTCTGCCGAGGTGACCCGGAGAAACACCGCCGCCATCTCTTGCTCTCCATCTCCGTTGAGGTCCAGCAGCTGCACCGTGGAGGTGTTGCTGCCCGAGCTGATGGTGGCGTACTCCGCCCCCTGCTGATCCATCACGTCCTGGATGGTGCTCTGGAGCTGGGAATACGCCTCGGGCAGGATGGGCAGGGCGTACATTCCCTCGGACTGCTCAAACATACAACCGCATAAGCTCAACGATAGGCACAGCAGCATGGCACACAGCCCCACACCGCGAAACACTCGTTTTTTCACCGTTCTAACCTCATTTCTTTTGCTGGGCTTGACCCCTCCGGCTGTCTGAGGGGAATTTCGTAGCTTACCATTATAATATGATACCACAATCCCCCGCCCTTGCCTATGCTTATTTCCGTCTCTGGGAGTTATTTTTTATTTTCTTCTTTACAAACGGAAATTTTCCTGCTATACTATTCAAGCATCATGAAGATGCGCCCGTAGTTCAATTGGATAGAGCGTCAGATTCCGGTTCTGAATGTTGGGGGTTCGAGTCCCTTCGGGCGTACCAAGGGAAAAAGCCTTGAAAGCGTTGCAGTGCAACACGTTCAAGGCTTTTTTCATGCTTCGGCGTAGGTTGCGAAAACTGCATTTAGCAGCATCCAGCACCATTTGAGTGGTGGAAAAGGTGGTGGAAAAATTCTGTGTCCAAGTTGGACACTTTTTTTATTTTGCCTCTTGACTTATACGCTCATTGAGCGTATAATAAAACCATGGAAAGGGGAACGCCTAGAACGAAAAGGAGAGAGAATCATGAAGTACACCATGACCTGCAAGAAGAACACCATCACCATCGACACCAAGACCGGCGACATTTACGGCGACACCTACGCCATGAAGGAAATCATCAAGTCTGACCTTTATGCCACCTGGGATAATGTCCGCAAGGTTTGGCACTCCGACAACCTGGACGAGACCATCAACGAGTTCCGCCAGTACCTGACCCGCTGTTACAAGCTTGAGGTCGTTGATGCCGAGGAACTCTCCGAGGAGGCCGACGATTCCAGCGAGGCCAAAGCCACCACTGAGACCGTCAAGACCGCCGAGGCCCACGCCAACAAGACCGTCTCACACACCAGGCTGGTAAACGGAAATGACGGCTTTTACCAGATCATCTATTACACCGACGGCACCAGCAAAAAAATGTTTGTCGGCTGATTGTCAACAAGAAAGGAGAAGTCACCATGAAAGCAGCCATTTACGTCATCAGAGACGCCTGCGCTATTGAGTTCGGCCAATCTGGCCGTGCCGTGCTTGATTCCCCTTATAACCTGGTGGACAGCTCGATTTGGGTAACTGAGCACGAGGTGGAACTTCCAGGTGGATTTTCGGTGGAAATGAGCAATGGACTGACAAAAGAGCTGTATAAAGACGGAGAGCACTACCACCTGGCCGTTGACAAAGACGAGAAACCCGTGATTGTTGACCACAAAAACGGTGGAAGGTATATCCGACTGTAATGGAGGCGGATGTGTGAAAATAACCCCAAACACGCCAGTGGCCGACTTGTGCCAGCGGCACGGGCTTGGACAGACAGCCCTATCCAGACGATTCGGCATACCACTACGCACGGTACAACAGTGGTATGCCGGACACAGATCAGCACCAGAGTATGTTGTCAGCATGATGGAGGAGTTGCTTTCCATTGATGGCCGAAAAGACGTTAACGGACTTGACAACCACATGAAGGAGTGATATGATGGCGGTGTCGAGTGAGAGAGGCGCTCTCACTCGCGGGGCCTCGATCCTGGCCCCGTGGATTGAAATATAGACAGAAACAGTTGTGTGCTGTTTCAAAAGCCCCGCAGCGGTAAGCTGCGGGGCTTTGTCTTTTGAAAATCAGGAGCGGCACACCAGGGATGCCGCTCCCTACAAAGCGAATGGGCTTTCAATCCAAATGTGTCCAAGTTGGACACTTCATCTCAGCAGCTGGTTGACCTTGGCCTGTACCGCCTTGGCATCATACCCGGCAGCGCTCAGCCGCTTGGCCCGGTCCGTGCCGTTGCCCCACTTGCCCGCAATCACCTCACGGGCAATGGTGGTCAGGTCCTTCTTGGCGGGCTGGGATGCGCCAGAGCTGGCACCCATCAGCTCGTTGACCTTATCCTGGACATCCTGGGGGTCGTACCCGGCGGCGGTCAGGCGGTTCTTGCGGTCGGTGCCGTTGCCCCACTTGCCCGCAATCACCTCACGGGCAATGGTGGTCAGGTCCTTCTTGGCGGGCTGGGTGCTGGTGCCGCCGGAGCTGCCGCCGGGGGTGCTGGGCTTGATGTCCACCTTGTCGCCGGCGGCCAGGGCGTCCCACGCCTCTGCGGTGATGTACGCCTTATCGAGGTCCAGGTTTCCGCTCCATCCATCCAGGCGGCCGTGGCTGGTATACTGATGGATAGCGGGAGGGAAACTCCAATAGGTAAATCCGCCAGCAGAAGCGCCAGGCCAAGGATTGTCCTGATAGCCGGTGGTGTCGTTGTTGGCATACTGGGCAACCCACAGAGGATGATTCCGAGCGATTGCGCTCCAGTCCTCCTCCTTGGTGACGCTACGGCTCATGTACACCAGGCAGCGCACACCGGTGCGCTCATAGACCCGGTCCAGGAACTGCTTGGCCTTGGCGGTGCCAAAGCGGCCATACGCCTCGTAATCCAGGACGGGGATGCCGTGGCCGAAGTAGTCCTTGGTGTTATCAACAAAAAAGTCCGCCTCAGCAATGGGATCACCACCAGCGCAGAAATGGTAGAAGCCCCACCGCTTGCCCAGCTGGATACACTGCTGCACCCAGGGGTCGCAGGTGTCCTGCACCAGCTCGGTGCCCTCAGTCGCCTTGATGATAGCAAAATCAAAGTCGATTTTGCTCAGATCCAGCCCCCGCTGGTAGGTGCTGATGTCAATGCCTCTCATGCTCATGCCTGCACCTCCTCAATGTCCTCCACAGCTGCCTGCGTGTCCTCGATGGCCTTTTTCACACCTTCGGCATCAATGCGGCCCTCGGTGACGATGTAGGTCACCACGGACACCACGGACACCACAGCGCCGGCGGTGCTGGCCACAGCTTCCTGGTCCAGGCCAAAGGCCAAGGCCAGGCCGGCAGCAATGCCAGCCAGAGCGGTCCACAGCTTGCGGCTGGACAGTTTTCTCAAAATTTCATTCATAGTTTTATTCCTCCTCATATTCGGCCAGAATCTCCCGGTCCAGATTTTTCTTGGCCTCCTCGGCCCTTTGCAAGTTTTCCATGGCCTCTGCCAGTTCCCCGTTGGGGGGCGGCTTGGTGACAGCGTGGTTGAGCCAAAACAGGCATCGGCCATAGGCGTGGTGGAGCTGATCCTCCACCTGCTGCCGCCGCTTACGGTGCTCCAGGCGGCGGGCAGCCTCCTCTTCCCCGGCCTCCAGCTTACGGTCAATGTATCTCCGCAAATAGGTCATGGCCAGACCCACCACGCCGCTGCCGCCCGCCAGGGCCAGGACGACAGCGGCAAAGACTTCCTCGATACTCAATCTTCCATCCTCCTTTTAATTCGGGCCAAACTCTGGCCTAAGATAGCGTCAAAGAGTCGCTCCATCAGATTGCTCATAGGATGCACACCTCCCCGCCAACGGTGTATTTCCACCGCCCCACCCGGTACCGGGGCCGCTCCTCGCCGAAGCAGCGCCACCGGATGACGTCATCCAACACGATGGCCAGCAGGATCAGCGGCGACCAGGCCGCCGAAAATTGTGGGCAAATCTGTCCCCACAGGTTGCCGGGCATCTGAGAGTAGTCCCAAATGCCCCAGCCCAGCCACACATTGACCACCAGGCCGGTGAGCAGCTCCACCAGGGTGGCCATGGCCACACCAATCAGGACTTGCCAGATGAGGCTTGTCTCCCAGGATAACAGCTCATTGAGTAACCCAACCGTGATAAAGACCACAGCCGCCAGCACAAACATGGTCCAGTGGCTGCGGGCCCGGAAGAAAACCTCCACGGTAACATAGGTAGAGCCGCCTACCCAGGCCAGGAAGGCATATTTAGCCGCCAGCATTGCCACCACCTCCCATGCTCTCGATGATGGGGGTGAGCAGGCCCATCTTGTAGGTGTACTCCTCCAGCCAATCCCCGGTGAGCGGCTGGCCCCACTGGACGTCCAGCACCTCCTCCACAGTAGTGAGATGGAGGACATACTTCTTCAGGGCGTTGTGATAGGTACGTTTTTTGGTCTTGTCGATGGCCAGGCCGTTGGAGATCTTCTCGGCGTCCGTGGCGGTGCACCAGAAACACTCCCCTGCCTGACCGTCCTCTCCCTCGCTCTGGTACAGCCAGCCGGGTGCTCCACCCTCGCAAGCTCGCAGCACCTGGTCGATATTGATCTGGTCTTGCTCATCTCCAGCAAAATGGCGCTCCACCCCGTCCTCCGTCGTGAGGGTGATTCCATCGTTGATAGCGGCGGCGCAGGCAGCGGACAGCTCTTCCAGCTTTTCGGATTGCACATCCTCCAGGGTGCGGGTGTCTACCTCGACAACCGGTTCATCTTCTACCCACACTTTCCCGTATTCGCCAGTAGTAGCGTTATAAGTTGTTTTCCAACTCATTTGTGCTCACCCCCTTTGCAAAGCCCGTACAACCTAAACCGTGTTCCGTTCGCCCATACCGCATACGTCGGGTCAACATTTATGCCAGTTACGCCAAAAAATTCAGTGGGACTGTAAAGCTGGATTGCCCTTTTTATCTCTGTGTATTCTTCTCCAGGCATTCCAACGTAATTATTGCGTCTCCCATTGAAATAGTTGGAATACAAGAAGCTGCCACCAACCACATTGTTGAGCTCAAAAGTTATATTATGAGACGTGAGAAGTCCGTGCCTTGGCTTAGTTACAACTCCAAAATACGGTGGGTATAAAAGATTTATGGTATTTACCCAAACGTCTTTACCGTCCTTTTTTCTGCAAAAAAATGTGATATACCTATACCGTCTGGCACCCATGACGACGCCTAAGATTGTCAACTGTACCTTTGTGTACAACTCTGGAATGTCAGAGATTCGAAACCCAACGGGTATCTCGAAATGGATCTTGGTCTCGTCAACGTTTTTGTTAAAATCGTCAGAGGCGTCCACGGTTATGGGTGTCGATTTATCATTACCCGTGACCATCACGTGGGTATCGTCAGTTGGGACCAAGAACAGATTTTGGTCAAGGCTCGTCCACTCGATTGGCATGGCGGTAGCGTTTGCATAAGCGTTTCCGCCATGCCAATCATTCCACACAAGCATTGCCTGAGTTGCCTCAGTCAAGCCGTGTGGCTCGGTGCATTCTCCGATGCCAGTCTCCCAATCAAACGACGTGAAGTGAATTTCCTGGTTGTCTTGCTGAATATATTCAGCCAGAAGGAGTTCACCGCCGGCCCCACCACCTCCAGCCTCCCCAAAGATATACCCGTTGCCCTCCGGGTTGACCATGGGGACCATCCCGGCAAACTCTGGACTTGGGGCGGGCAAAGCGGAGGCTGCATTTTGGGCATCCTGTTTTGCCCTCTCCGCCGCTTGGGCAGAGTTGGCGGCGGCCTGGGCAGACTGGGCCGCCCCGGACTGTGCATTCCCGGCTGTTTCTGCGGCACGTTCCGCTGCCACCTTGGCGGTTCCCGCTGCATCAGCGTGATCCTTTGCGGCGTTGGCTGCAGTATTTGCCTGGTCTGCGGATGTGTCGGCTGCTTCCTGGGACTCCTTGGCCGCCTCAGCGGACTTCTTGGCCTCATCCGCATAGGGGCCAGCAGAGGCAACAGCCTTGGCGGCCTCTTCGGATGCTTTCTGAGCTGCCTGGGCGGCCTGGTTTGCCTGTGTAGCCTGCTCCACCATCTGCTGCTCCCAGCTTGGCGTGGGCGGCTGCGGGTCCTCCCCGGCCTCCGGGTCAACGCCGTCTACCACATAGCCATAGGTGAGCCATACAGTGGGCTTGACGATTGTGCCGCCGTCCATGCCATCCAGGCCCATGCGGAGCTCGCCTAGCTCGGTCAAGACCTCCCATGGGATAGTGTTGGGCTGGTCTCGCTCCAGGAATACCACTTTCTCCACACTACTGGCCACGTTGAGCCAGTGGATGCGGACGGTTAGGTTGTCCCACTCCGAGTCCAGCCGGATAAGCACCGCCTCAGCATTGACGGTGCCCTGGGGGATGCGCTTGGGGTAGTGCGAATAGAATTGGCTTGATGCTACAATCACAGTGTCCATGTGATTCCTCCCTTCTTTGAAATCGTACATGATAATACTCACATGTGATTCCACTGTTTGACACCATAGAACACACCCATCGTTAAAATTCGACGGCCCACCAGCCCTTAGTACACTTGGCGCACAGTCAACTGTGTGCGCGGGTCATTGTTGACCGTGGCACTTCCGCCAGTCGGCACATATGCAGAGAGAGAGACTGTGCTACCAGCCTCCAGCTCAACGAGCGTAGGAGGCACTACCACACCGCCCACTCCGTTTGCAATTCCCGTGTGCATGGACGCCAGCTCATTCCCACCTGACTTGATGTAAGCGCCGCAGTACAGGGCCTCCGCAGAGCTTACAAAATACACACTCGCTGACACCTCATAGACCCCCGTGTGCTTGACGACTACCGCACCATTTGACACAGTAGCGCCACCATATGCGCAAAGGGCCAAAGTGACGGGGATATTTTTTTCTCCGCCAGTGAGAGGCACTGTGGCAGCAATCCTTGCAGTAATACCGCATCGGTCCAGACTCCGGCGGGAGATGGTCCCGTCCGCCTGCTGCTCCTCCAGATATACAGGGGTGGTGTGGAAAAAACCATCCGGCCCGTAGTAGAAAAGTGGCCACGCCTGAATGGATAGGACACTACTCTCTACACTAGATAGGAGGTCAGTAGCCCGGGCCTGGAAGTCGTAGGGGGACGTGTAGTCCAGTCCGGTGATGGCTAGGGTGGCATCATATCTGGATGCCCCTAGTCGTACCTCCATCGGCTCCCATGCCCCCCAACTGTCCTCACCAGTCAGGCGGTACCGGGCCTCCACGGTCAATGCATTGTCCGCAAGGCCAAAAGAGCCTGTAAACGCCGCCCCGCTGACGGCAAAGTTAAAGTTGCCCTGTCCATCTGGCAGCCCTTGTCCAATGTTACAGGTGAGTGGGAGATACTCCACCACATCCTTGGTCAGTGTCTTGGTAGCCGGGTTCCCACGGCTATCCTTTGCCGTAAAGACAAATGTGCCAGACTCCACTCCAACCATGAGGCCGTCCCCAGTGAGGGTACGGCTGCCACAGGTTACAGACTGGCTTACCAGCGATGCTCCCTTGACCGCTTTTGCCCCAATGGTAACCTGTGCGGTAGACTGATACCTCACCATCACTCCATCATCCCCAGTGAGTTTCAGAGTGGCCGGATTGGTGTCCCTTACCGTAGGGGCCAGGGTGGGGGCGGGATTTTTGATAGTGAGGGTGCGGGTGAGATAGGTGATAAAGGTCTGTCCGCCCACAGTGCTCTTGATGTAAAAGCGCACCTGAGCAGTGTTTTTTGTGGTGTCTACCAGCTGTAAGGCCTCCCGTTCCTGCTGGGTCAGTTGGAAGGTGTAGGGGCTGCCGGACACTGTGCGATAGTCGGCCAGGGCGTGGGTGCTGTCCTTGAAAATGCCAAGCTGCACCGCCACCCCAGCAGGATTATCGTACTTGACCACAGGGTTAGACTCATCGTCAAAGTCCGGGGCACTGGTAAGAGTGGCCCCACGGGGAATCCTGGTGAGAGCCATGGTGCCAGATCCAGACATGGGGCCCGGGGTATAACTGGCTGTAGCCATATCCAGAGAGTAGGCCACAGGCATGCTTTTAGAACCATCCGCATTGTGGGCGATCGTGGCCGTGCCAGAGAGCAGTGTCACCGCAGAGTAGGTGGCCAGGGTAACTTTTGGGGCAGTGTCCCGGTTTCGCTCCCCTACCGTCCTCCCGTCCAGCACCACCTTGGCACCCACCCCATACAGAGCAAAGTTTTTGGTAGTTGACTTGAGTTTGAGGGTGTAGGAAACAGTTGAGGTGTTCCCAGCGGTGCTAGTGGACTGCTCCACCACCGTCAGCTCCAGCGTATAGGTATTAGACCTTTGAGTGTAGGTCTTAGTCTGTAGCGCCATCACTGTCCCCCTTTAATCCAGAAACATCCCGTGTAGTTTTCACCAAAATTCTCAAATCGAGACCGGCCACCCACAATGAGATAGGTGGAGGCATGCAAGTTGGCAGCAGTCACCTGGTTGCCCTGGGCGGAGAGCAACACTTGCCCACTCTCCACCTGTACAACTCGCATACCCGAGAAGTCCACAGTTGTCGAAATCTCGGCATCCGTTTTGGTGACGGTCATACCTTGAGGGCCGAAATAACAACCATTCCGGGCATCTACATGGTCCACGCCCTGGGCAACCTGGTCTTTAAGATCATCCAAATCGCTCTGGCTGGCCATCGTGGAGAACTGGACCTCTCCAGTCTCTAAATTCCACCAAGAGAGTCCGTCTTGAGACCGGATTACCCCTGCTTGCAGGATGTTGGCGTTGAGCGTACCAACGTCCACAAAGTCCGCTACAATGTGACCGTCTTGTGTAATAGCAGTGGTGTATTCTCCGTTGTACCCCGCCGAACTGTGGCCAAACCCGCCTACATTCCACCGCCACACATTTTGGGCTGTCGTGATGTCTTGGGTATCAAGAATGACCTGCTCATAAGGAAGTCCAGCCCCATTGTACATAATGCGGATATTTCCGCCCTTTGCCCCGGTGATGGAATCCGTGGCTCCGCTCACAGCCTGCTGCAGATCGCTTTTAGATGGCTTTTGCTGGATTTGCTGGCCCTGGCTGATGATTGTATCAGTCAGACTTCCCCTGGCGTCTCCCAGTTCCACCTCGTTGTACCGCTCTCTCAGCACGTCCGTCTCAATGCGGATAACCTTGGCCGTGGCATCCACGCCAAGGGCCTCATACTGGACGGTGACGGTGTCGCACAAGTCCACTTTTTCCAGCAGCCGAAGGTCCGCAAAGTCCAGGGTCTGCTCCAGCTGGACAAAAGACACCTCAAGGCTCACCTTGGGCACTCCGATTTGATTGGCCGACACGTAGGACTCCGCCCGGGCCCTCAGCTGCTCAGGAGTGGGCGGCTCCTCCCACTCCCCGGAAAAGTCCACCGTGGTGATACGGGTGAAGTCGTAGGTGCCAGGGGCAGGGACAATGGGCGGATCACACACCACCAGGTTGCTGCCCTCGCTGTCCGTCCAAAAGGGATAAATCCCCGTAGCCAGATTGGAGTCATCACTGTCCTCGTTGATGTCGCTGAGATTTTTACCATATCGGATGGTAACGCCATTATCACGCCCACGCTCCTGGTAGAGCTTGACCACAAAACGGTCCCACTCGTACTCACCACCATACACGTCCAGGATGCTCCCCTCCTGGCCGCCCAGGACCGCCCGGGAGACAGAGGGGACGGTCACAGACCAGTCCGCCTCCGTGCTCTTGTCCGTCCAGTAACTAAATGGGCTTGAGGTAGCCACATTGGTCTCCAGGGCCACCATGGCCGCCGCTACGCTGCCAGCGCCGCAGGGGTTGAGCGGGACGCCCTGGAGGTCATAGGAGATGTGGCGGGCGTAAAAGGTCACACGCCCCGCCAGGGGCTTGGTGTGCCGATAAATGCGGAAAGGCTGCGGTTCACGGTAGGGGCTGGGGATGGCCCAGATGATGCAGCGTTTGGCGATCTCACCGTAGTGGATGCCTATAACGGGATAGACAAGCTCCAGCTCGTAGATGCCGTTGCGCTCCTCGGTGACGGTACAGGAGATGGCAGCGCTCAAAGCACCCAGGCCCTGGGTGGTAAAGTCCCGCTCGTCCGGCGGGAAAAGCACAGGTATCATACCGTCCACCACCTTGGCGTGATCTGCACGGACGTAATGCCGCCGGAGTAGGTGATGGTGGTCTCTCCCGCCTCCAGGACGGGGAAGCCGCCGGACACCTTGATGGTGCGGTTGCGATTTTCCGCACCATCATAGGCGTTCTGGACGTCACAGTCGATGGTGAGCCCGCCCTCCATCTCAGTGATGGTGATGGTGCTGCTGCCCACCCGCAGCTCTCCAGCCCCAGTCCCCGTGAGCTGGATCAGCGGCTTGGCGGGCATCCAGTCATTGGTGAGAGCCTGCCCAGAGGTCACGCCCACCGGGGTTTTCCCGGACTTAAGCCACCGCTGAGGCTGGCAGGTAAAGACCAGCTCCAGCTCAGCGGACAGATTTAAAAAGCGGGTGTCAAAGTCCAGGGGGCCGGCGAAGTAGCCCAGCCGAAAGCTCTCCGGGTGATAGTCGTCCTCGATGCGCCGCCAGCCAGGATGACCCAGGAGGTAGAGCCGGGCCTGGGCGGAGTACGCCGGAAACATGGTCCTGATAAAGGCGGGGTAGGAGACAGAGATGGGCTCCATGCGGTCCATGAGCTGGAGCAGCTCTCCGTGCCGCCCAGGCACGGGCTCCGTCTCCACCGCCCAGGCAGGGGCGTTGTAGGTGTTTTCCCCGCTGACATAGATTCCAAAGTCTTTGAGAGACTGTCCATCAATGATGAGGTTATGCATGACAATACACCGCCGCTTTCTGCTGGTATTTGGTCTCCAGCCTGGCTTCCACAATGTCCGCCAGCTTGTTGACATCCTGGCCGGGTGCGCCGTAGACGTACATGTTGATGCCGCCCACGTTGGTGGTCTTTTGCTGGCTGGTGAGGGGCTGCACCATGGCCCGAGAGCCCATCATGGTCAGCAGCTCCGGCCCAGCCTCGCCCACGATAGCGGAGCCCCGGGAGAGGATGCCGCCCTTGGCCAGGTACGGGATCTTACCCATGTACGGGATATTGATCCCAAAGCTCTTGCCCCCGACACCGGGAACCCAGCTGGGTAGGCTAAAGCTGATATTATTCAGGCCACCAATAAGCCCATTGATACCTCCAATGGCCCCATTGAGCAGTCCGATAATCCCATTGATGGGCGCCTTGGCTATGGCTGTCAGACCATCAAAGATCCCGCCAAAGATATTCTTGACGCCATTCCACGCCCGCTCCCAGTCGCCGGTGAACACGCCCCGGACAAAGTCAATGACACCATCAAAGATGCGCTTGACGGCATCCCAGATGTTTTTGACATTGGCGAAAAAGGCATTGAGCACATCACCCAGGCCCGGGCCAAAAATCTTGGTCCAGTCCGTCAGGAAGATGCCCTGGAGGAAGTCATCCACCCGCTGGAGAATGGCCTGGATCTCATCGCCCTTGGTGGCAATGAGGGCGACAAAGGCAATGATGGCAACGGTCAGGATGCCGATGGGGCCAGTCAGAAATGTAATGGCACTGGCCAAGGCCGAAGATGCTGCCGTCCCTGTGGTAGCCGCTCCTGTGTATAGGGCTATCGCCCCGCTCACCGTCGTCCACGCCGTAGTCATAAAGCCAACAACCGTAGAGATTCCAGAAATTACCCCTGCCAGTGGGCTGATAGCAGCTAGAAGAACCAGGGCAGTGACAATCATGGTCTGGGTGCTACTGTCCAAAGAGGTGAACCAGTTGATCAACTCCGTCACCATCTGTATTGCCGTGGTGGCGAAAGGGAGGATTTGCTCAGCCAATGCAGCCATGCTCTCTTGTAGTTCCAGGTTTGACTCCTTGTTGGCCAACATTTCCTCGTTATTTTTCGCCCATGCAGTATAGGTGTCATTCAGGCCAGCTTTTGCCATTGTTTGCAGTACAAGGTCTTGCTTTTCGGCGTCAGTAGCACAAGCTGCAAGTTGCGTTGAGAAGTTCTCAGCGCCCACACCAAGGCGGTCCAGCAGCTCACCAAATTGGCCAGTTGCTTTCCCGGTGGCCAAAGTCTCCTGGAGACTGTCCGCCAGGCTTTCCACCTTGAGAGTGTCCGGGAACCGCTGAGCGGCACCCGCTAAGCCCTCGACAGCCTTTTGCAGATTGCTCTCAGTAAATCCAGCTTGCAGGAGATTGGAAGTAGCCTCCACGGCACTGTCTGTCTCTCCAGACTGTACAGCAAAAAGCCTCCACGCCTCCCTGGCTGCATCTGCACTGACAGCATTCTCCTCGGCATTGGCCTCCAACTTGGAGAGGTCTGTGCGCAGTTCCTCAGTTGCTGGAATGGTAGCCAGGGCAGCCGTTGCAAGCCCCCCAACGGCTGCCGTCGCCGGTGCAAATTTCTGCTGGACACTGTCAGCTGCGGCAGAAACCTTATTTGCACCAGTTTGAATACTTTGAGCAGCTCCTCCCACATTTCCAACAGCGGTTGCGCTTTGGCCAGCCTGGTCCTCCAGCTTTCGCAATGCTGCCTCGGTCGCTGCGATCTCTCGCTGGAGTCCGTCATATTGCTGCTGGGAAACCTCTCCCTTTTTAAACTGCTCCTGCACCTGCTTCTCAGCGGTCTTGAGCGTGTCCAACTTGGACTTGGTCTCCCCCACGGCATCCGCCAGGAGCCGCTGCTTCTGCTCCAGCAAGGTGGTGTTGGTGGGGTCCAGCTTCAGCAGCCGCTCCACATCCTTCAGCTGTGCCTGGGTGTTCTTGATCTCCTTATTTGTGCCGGAGAGGGCCTTATTGAGGCCCGTGGTATCACCGCCCAGGACTACGGTGATACCCTTGATACGGTCTGCCATAGGTCACCCCCCAAAGAAGTAGTCAATGTCCTCCTGGGTTGCCTTGACAGGGTACTCCTCATGGTCGTTGGCCTGCTCAACGAGCATGTCATACACCATTCCCATAGTCATATCTGCCAGGGCCTCATCGGACAGGTGGAGCTCCGCACAGCGGAGCATAAACGTGGCCCCCGTCTCCTCCCGGACGGTGGGCCTTAACCGTTTTTTGGGACAGAGGTAGTTTTCTCCTGGAGATTCCACAGCGCCAAAATCTCGGGCAGAATCTCGTAGATTGAAAAAACATCGAAGCCTTCCAGCCACTCCTCCGGGGTGCTGGGCAGCTTGGGGTCATAGTGCCGGGCCATGATGTAGGCCACGTTTTCGAAGATCTCCAGGTCCAGCACCGACAGCTGGGCATCTTGGGTAGCCTTCTCGTAAGCCTCCAGATCCAGGAGGTACTGGGCCACGGTCTCATCGTCGGCATCCTCAGGCGGCTCCACCGGAGCAACCGCATTCGTTGCCTTAAGGGCCTTGTCAAAGGACTTCTTTAGGGCATTAAGGTCTCGCACAATGTCCCGGCCCATCTTGTGCCGGTAGAGGCGGGGAACCAAGGCCGAAGCCCGGAACCCCACCTCCTTCCCGTCAATGGTCAACACCTTGGTCATGCGCTGGCAGCCTCCTCTCCGGCGTCGGACTCAGCTGCCGCAGGCTCAGTCTGGGACAGAGAGGCCGCAGCGGCGGCAGTCTTCTTGTACACCTTTTCAAACCACTTCTGCTTGACGGTGGGCGTGGTCTCATCGGTGGTACGGGCCAGCACGTCACCATTTTCCAGAGGTACCGCAGAGATGGTACTCTTCTGCGTCTGGGGCGTCTTGCTGGCCTCATTGGTCTTGCTACCAATGCCCGGCCGGGTGCCGGAACAGTTATACATACAGTACCGACGCCCGTTGGCGTCGCCGTCGATCTCAAAGAGCAGCGCAAAGGGTTTGGGCTCCACTGTGGCGTTTTCGATGAGGACGTTGTCCGTATCGGTCTTGGTGTACCCCCAAATATCAACGAGCATGGAGTCCGGGTACAACGCAACTTCCAGTTCGCCCTCATACCCGTTGTTGGAACTACTCTGCCAATAGACGATACCATCGGCATAAAACTTGGTCAGCTCACCCTGCTGATCCAGCGTTAAGCTGACAGCGCCGGGAATCTTCACAGGTGTTCCCCATTCGGGGGGCTCACCGGTGGTAGTCATCGGCGCATAGTGGACATTTTTCAGGTTGAATTGGACTTTGTCAGCCATGTTACACCTCGATTTCATAAAGGATTTGGAAGCACTTTTCGTCCTCCAGGTAGGTCTCGCTCTTTTCCCAGTAGATCCCGGCCCCCGTGAGGGCTGCTTCCACCTTTCCCTCGGTGGCTGGGTCCTTGACCTGGGTGTAGAGCTCCACATTGATGTGGTTGATGGTGGCGTAGGCCACACCATCGGCAGCAAAGTTATTGGTGTATGGAGAGTAGTAGCACAAAAATGGGAGCGCCGGAGCACCGCCCTCCGGGAAGGACCGATAAGCCACCGGCAGGCCTGTGCTCTCCAGCAAGGTTTTTACATCCTCCATCGTCATTTGACCATCACCACCACCTTGTTCTCCAGCCGCTTTTCCGCAGCCTGTTCAGCAGGGCCGATGTGGGCCTTGCCCTCCACTCGTCCCCCGTTGACCTTGGCATGGCCATTCTCCAGCAGATGGGTGAGGGTGGGCTTCTTCCGGTTGTACACCCGGACCTGCACTGTGTTGCGGCCCTCGCTCTCGGTTGTGGAGGTCCAGCCGGAAGCGTAGTCACCGGAATCAAAAGGAGATGTGGCCTTGAGCTGTGTCACCATCTCCTTAGCGGTCTGCTTAACCTCCCTCTTGAGGTCGTCGGTGACTTCCTGGCTATATCCAGCCAGCTCCTCGGCCAGAGTGTCCGCCAGGTCGTCAATGCTGATGTCCATCAGACACCCACCTTCCTCTCCAGATACAGCTCGATGTACTCGGAGTTCTCCGGCCGGTAGGTGCGGTACACAGAGTACCGCCGGGCGCTCTCACCCTCTCCGATCACCACCACTGGCTGGTCGGCGTAGTCCAGCGCATACACGATAGCCACCAGCTGGGGCTGGAGGCCCTGCTGTCCAGCTGCCGCCCACTCAGACCGGGAGACGCTCTTGAGCTTGGCCCACACAGGGGACGATGGGCCGTCCACGGGAATGCGCTGTCCCAGGCTGTCTGTCTGGTAGTTCTGGGCTATGAGGTAGATCTGCTCATCCACCGCCCACCACCTCCTCCTTTGGCAGCAGGGCCAGCACCGTTTTAAGCCGATCATAGGAGTGCTCATACATTGCCGCCTTGCCCATGTAGTCGTACCGCCACTTGCAATACTGCCGGATGGCCTCATCACTCAGGGCGTTGTCCACACCAGGCGGCATTCCGGCACTCTGGAGATCCAGCACAGCAGCGGCGATGGTACCCTGCACTTCCTGATCCAGGACAGCGCTGCTCATGCGCAGCGCCAGCTTAATCTCTTGGACAGTAACCATGTGGCCTCCTTTCCGGGAGGGCGGCGCTCAGGCCGCCCTCCCTTGTGTCCAAGTTGGACACATTAGGCACTGGCACGCTTAAAGACACACAGGGCCTTTTTGTCGGCGGGCTTGCCATCGGCCAGAGCCATGGCCCGGTACACGGTGGAGCCGCTGCGGAACGCCACAGAGCCATCACTCTCCACCACGGGAGCCTTGGAGAAGTTGAATTTGTAGCCCTCCTTGAAATTGCCGAAGATGACAGTGTCGGCAGCGCAGTTGTCATCCACGATGGCAGGGTAGCCCAGAACCAGGAATTTTTCAGGTGCCTGAGGGTCGGCCACAACCACAGGCTTTCCGTTTGCATCCGTCATGCCCAGCACCTCGGTGTAGAACATGGTGCTGTCCATTGCAATCTTGCCCCCAATCCGATACTGGGAGGGGACGCTCTTGAAGATGGAGAGAAGGTCCTTGTACGTCATTCCAGCCCTGGTAAAAGTACCAGTCTGGGTAATCTGCCCAGACTTGAGAATGCCGGTGGCCTGACTGGAGCCAGTGCCATTGAAAATAGCCGCAGCCACAGATACAGCAATCTTGTTGGCCAGTCGACTCACCAGCCAGCTCTCAAAGGCATCAATGCCCATATCCTTGACATCGGCAGTGATCTCCACCGTCTTGATGAGCTTGTAGGCACCCAGGCTGATGATATCCAGCGCATCAGCAGAGTCGGTGGCAGCGGTGCCCATGGGCACCCAACTGGCATCATTGACGGTTTTCTCCACAGGGTAGGACACATTGCCGGGAATGTAGGTAACGTCCACAGCGGCAATGATAGGGGTCTCTTCCAGCTTTCCAACCACCATATTCATGGTCTGGGTGGGAATCACTGCGCTGGCAGTCACCGCCGCCCGCTCCTCCGCCGTCAGGGCCTTGCCCTGCAAATTGCGCAGCCAGGCGGAGCGATACTCCGCAGATTCAGGGGTGTAGGTGCGCTTCTCGGGCAGGCCCTGGTCAAAGGTGCGGATCACCGTGCCGCCGCCGGCGGACAACTCCTTCAGGATCTGGGCCCGGCGCTCAGCGGCCTGGTCGATCTGGTTGAGCTCATCCTTGAGAGTGCGGACCTCTGTTTCCAGGGCATCCAGGTCAGCCCCGGGCTGCTCAACCACCTGCTTAATCTCTGCCAGGCGGGCCACAATAGCATCCCTGCGGTCACTCATGGTACCGGGAGTGGCAAAGAACTGGATGCCAATTTTGTTTTTCTTCATGGTCATACCTCCAATAAAATTCTGATTTTTTTGGCTCTCCGCACGGCAGCCTCCGCTGCCAGCCGCTCCTGCCGCTCTGCCTCGATCACTCCGTCAAGCCAAGAGCGTGCGGAAATATCGGTAGACGGGTTGGCGGGCAAAGACACTGCCGACACGTCATATACCTTCTTGATTCTCAAAATGCGCCGGGTGTGGGTAACCCGGTCGTAGGATTCCTCGGCCACGGTAAAGGCCCAGGACATCT
Source organism: Pseudoflavonifractor sp. An187 (assembly GCF_002160275.1). Taxonomy (NCBI): domain Bacteria; kingdom Bacillati; phylum Bacillota; class Clostridia; order Eubacteriales; family Oscillospiraceae; genus Pseudoflavonifractor; species Pseudoflavonifractor sp. An187. Next base: position 97,458 of record NZ_NFKG01000003.1, read on the forward strand.
TGGTTATAAGCTGGTTGCTGATCTCCTCATGGAGATTTCGGGCCGCCACGCTTTTGGACAGGTCAGCGGCCACAAAGAGACCAGTGAGGTCCGGGACGATGATTAGTGTCCCATTGGACTGCCGGGCCAGCACATTGCCCCTGTGGTCATACTGCATGATAACGTCCGACATGTCCGCCCCCACCAGGGCGTTGCGGTCAATGACCTCCTTGTACTGCACCCCTTCCTCCTCAAACAGCACATAGGGCTGGTTAAAGGTGGTGGCGTAGCCCTCCACGTAAAAGTCGGTGTCAATCCGCTTGTTAGCTGCCGTCGGCAGCAGCAGGCTCATGGCTCGGTACTCCCGGCCCGGCACCACTGGCATTTTCCTCTCCTCCTTCGTCTAAAATCACGCCGTCTTCCCGGTTCAGGGCGGACACTTCTGCATATTCTCGCCGGATGTAATACTTTTTGGCATCCGGCGTGCCAATGGGCGGCATCTGCAAAATCTCCATGGCACCCTCCCCGTTGAGCAAGCCACGGTCAAAGAGATCCCGCACAGCGTTGAGCTTGTCCCCCATGGTCATGTGCTGGAGCCGGTTGGTGGAGAAGGCAATCTGCTTGCCCCTGGCCACCTGATCCATGGAATAGGTCATGTTGGTGTGGACAAGCCCCGCCTCAATGGCAAAGGGCTCCACCTGGCTCTCATAGTAGGCCGCCCACTGATCCGGGGTATACTTGGCCTGCAAGATGGCGTCATTCATCCCAAAGTAGTCAAACACGCTCTCCCGGATCTGCTCCGTCTGCTTGGCATCCACGATGTAGGGCTGGGAGAGGATCTGCTTGACGCTGGAGTATTTTACATCAAACATCATCACGCCGCCGGTGTTGTCCGGCCCCAAATTGTCCGCCACAAATCGCTTCTGCTCCTCTTTCATAGCCTCGGGCTTGAGGTTTTGGGACAGCTGGGCCAGGAAGCGTGGATTGCCGGAGGCCTTGACCCCGTTGATGATGCTCTGGTTCTGGGCGTGGATTAGCTCCATCACCGGCCGCAGAGCGGCATTTGTCTCCCCAAAGAAATCATCCCGGTACTGCATCTGGGTCATAATTCCCGTCCGCTCCAGCTCCACCGTGGCAACCTGGCCATAGGGAAAGGAAAAGCGCATGTACGGCACCCCACCGGACTCTACCACCTGGGCCTGACTGGGTCGCACCGGGTAATACCCAGCCAGCCGGTCAATGCTGCCATCCTCATACACAGGCACAATAAAGGCAGTGTTTTCCGCCTTGTAGATGGTGGCCAGCCGGTACAGGTACTTCTTTGTGTCCTGCCACGGGTTGGGTCGGTAGTCCAGCACCCGCCCCATCTTGCCAGAGCCGGGGCCAGACACCACCGGCTTGAGCTTGGACACATGGGTGGCAAAGGTGTCGATGCACGCCCGGGTCAGGTACATCTCGTACAAGCCGCCGTCAAAGCTGGTGTATACCGGGGTGTAGCCGCCCAGGGTGCGGAACCAGGAGTACATCTCCCGCTCCGCTGCCTTTTTCGGGAACAGCTTTTCAAACAGTCCCACTTTCTCACCTCAGTTCAAATTGATATACATATCCTTCTTGTCCTGGAGCACCGTATAGCCGCACAGCAGGGCCACCGTGCCGTCAATCCTGCGCCGGGGGTCCAGGCTCTTCACCGGCTGGATGTTGCCATTGGTGTCCGTCTTGACCTCTGTGTTGATGAGACACCACTTGTCAATGGGGTTGTTGTCGTACACCACAAGTCCGGCCTGGAAGTCCGCCCGCAGGTCTTTCATGGGCTGGGACAGCGTGTAAGGCCCCTGCCGGATGGGCACCATGCAGTTGGGGCCAAACTCAGCCTTGAAATCCCGCAGCAGGGTGTCATCCACATGCCAGGGGTCATAGCCGATGTACAGCACATACAGATCCTCCTTGTCCCGCAGCTCCCGGAACCACTCCAGGAACACCCGCTTGTCGCACTTGTTCCCCGGGCAGGTGCGCATGAGCCCTTGCTCCACCCACAGGGTGTACGGCACGTTGTCCCGCTCCTGGCGGGTGCCCTTTTCCGCCTGCTTGTCCAGCACCGCCTGGGGAATCCAGTACATAGAGCGCACATAGATGTGCGGATCATCCGGGCGCATGCAGATGGCCTTGGCGGCATTGAGGTCGGTGGTGTCAGCGGCGTCAAATCCGCCGATACAGTAGTCAAACTTGATGGCCTCATCCGCAGTCCACACAGCCTCATTGTTGAGTTCCTCATAGAGCAGCCAGGCCGCCGTGGAGGTCTGGGGCAGACCAAAGTCCTTGACCATCACTGTGGCCTTAAAGCTGGGATCATCCTTTGCCTTTTGCACCCACTCCCGCAGTGTCTCAATGCGCTTAATAGTGCCCAGGCCTGGATTTGCCTTGATCCAGCATTCCTCCTTGTCCCACTCGTCCGGGCTATCCAGCTGGTACAGGAAGGGGAGAAACCGGGGATTGCTGGCCACACCGTCCAGGATGGCAGTAGCATACTTATACTGATCATCGAAAATCCCGTTGCGCACAAAGCCGTTGGTGGTGATGGTGAAGATCAGGGGCTGATCCCTGGCGCCGGTGCCCTGCTTGATGAGATCGTACAGGTCTCGATTTTTAATGGCGGCCAGCTCATCAATGACAGCCCCGTGGACATCCAATCCATCCAGACTGTTAGTGTTGGAGGATAGGGCCTTAATAAATCCCATATTCTTCGGGTTATAGATATCAGAAACCCGGCGGCGCAGGTGCTTGTTGAGCAGCGGAGAGAGCCTGACCATCTTTTTCACGGCTTCATAGCCCAGCTTTGCCTGATCCTGCTTAGTAGCCACATTGTAGATCTGGGGAGCGCCCTCTCCGTCATTGACCAGGAGGTCTAACTCCACGGCTGCGGACTCAGTGGTCTTTCCGTTTTTTCGCCCCTCCAGGATCAACGCCTCGGTGTAACGGCGCAGGCCATCATCGTCCACAAAGCCGAAAATGGCCTCCAGCCTGGCCTTTTGGAACAGCTCCAGCTTGAGGGGCTGGCCCAGGCGGCCGGATGGGACTTTGCAGAATCTTTCGATGAAATCCACATGGTGCTTGGCTATGTCGTGGTCAAAGTGCCATTGGCCTGGGTTGTAGAGATCCTCCAGCAGACGCTCACACACCTGCTTGATCCGCCGGCAGGCGTTGATCTTGCCGTCCAGGATGCTGGTGCAGTAGCGCTCCAGGTTGGTCACTTAGCGCCACCGCCTCTGCCATTCTTGAGGAACTCGGTGAGCTCATCTTCAGCCTGGGCCTGCTCGCCAAAAATCTCGTTGAGCTGCTTGATGCCGGAGATGTAGTTTTTCAGCAGGGCATTGTACACGTCCACCTCGGGGGACTTGCGAGTGCCCCACTGGTTTTCTCCGTTTTGGTACTCGCTGACCACGCCTTTTTCTCGAATTTCGCCTTGAAGCTGGGTTAATTGCTCCTCGATGAAAACCAGGTTTTGAACCAAATGCAGGCCCTTTGCCTTTTGCTCATCACTTCCCCCATCGTAGATGGGCCAGAAGCGCCCCAGCTGTTTCTTGCTCACTTTTGCTATGACTACACCCCCCTCCCGCATCACGCTCGCTGTAATTTACCTCCACCCCATCGGTCCTCCAGAGGGGGCCTCCGCCCCAGTCGATGGGGGGGGAGGCCCCCGTGGTCAAATGCTCCGCAAGTCCACCGGTTGACCGTCCGGGCCAAAGCGTGCCAGAGGCTTTTTGCCGTTGCCAACGCCGTGGCCCTCGTGGAGGTCATGGCAGGCCTTGCACTCGTAGGACAGATTGGCCGGGTTGAGCGCCACCGCCGGGTCGTTGATGTTTGCCGGGGTCAAATGCACCACATGGTGCACGATGTACCCCGGCTCCTCCCCGCAGCACTGGCACAGTCCACCGTCCTCCTGGACACGCTGGGCAATGTACGCCGCCCGGCAGGCCTGCCAGGCCTTGGACTTGTAGAATTTGCGGGCAAACTCTTGCACCTGGTCACCTCCTGGCCTGGCCCGTTTGTCCCCGGGCTATCACCTCCGGGCAAACAAAAAGCGCCTAAGCCATGACTCACTCCATGCTGGAGTAATCAGGCTCAGGCGCTGGTCTCTTTGGACTCGGGCTCAGGCGCTTCGATGTTGAGTTTTGTGATATGCCCGCAGCGTTTGCACTTGCAAGGCAAATCGTGGACAGTGGTGGTGGGTAGCAGCTTGATGAGCTTTCCTTTTCCGCACACCGGGCAGATTGCCCATCCGTCCTTTGTGACTATTGTAGCAGATTCGGTTTTGGGTTGCAATGCCGTTTCCTCCTTTTTATAGAGCCCCCTACAAATTATTAAGACTGGTTTCGAGCTCAAAAATTATTAAGGCCGCCGCTTGCGTTTTCTGGGCCGTGCGTAGGATTCCTGTGGCTCTGGCTCCTCATCCTCTGGCAGGAGATACCTGGCGCCAACACTGTCCGAAAATCCATAGGGATTCTTTTCGCTGAACGGCACATAGTCCTGGGCTCCAGGCGGTGCTGTCAATGTCACATTGTCCACCGGGATTTCCACATACTCCACCTCGTAGTTGTGGAGGTTGCGGGAGCCCCGCCAGCTGCGCTCTCCTGGCTTTGGGCTACCAAACTCCCGGGCCTCCTTCGTCATGTACTTGGCCAACTCCCGATAATAGTGGATGTTGACCGCCTCTATATTGACGTAGCCTCCACCGTGCCAAAGGCTGCGTATCTCCTCCATGCTCTCCTCCCCATATCCATTGAGGACCACATGGTGGTGGAGCCGCTTGTCCTCCAGCTCTCGATCCGCTCCCAGGTACTCATCTTTCTGCGCCCCGTGGTTGCCCTCGGTACAGTAGATGTACCTCAGCTCCTCCCCCCTCTTTTTCCGAGAGGCTCGAAGCTTGCGGAAAAACTTTTGGATGTCCTTGATAGCAGCGGCCTTATTCTTCGGCAAGTGGGCATCGTCATAGGTGAGGGTCAAAAAGAAATCTGACTTGCCGAAGTTGGCGGCCAACTTAAGCTCCAGTTCCCGCCAGCTGCATTTGTGATTGTAGAAGGTCTGGGCCGGAGAGGTCGGGCGGCTCCTGGCCGCCCGAGGCTTTCGCCCATCCCGCTCCGGCACCTGGCCGATGACCTCAATGTGGAGGAGACCGGCCTTGATGTGCTTAATTGCCTTGGCCATCGTCCACCTCCATGGATTGCGGAACCGTGTCCAATTTGGACACACCCAAGAGGCAAAGAGTTTCCCGGATGATAAAACATCCTTTGGTTGCACATTGCCTTTCCCGCTTACATCCCAAACATGCCAAGGAGCCAGTCTCCACTTTTAGGCGCCTCAAATCCTGTACGACTTGGCCCCAATACCACGCTGTGCCAGGTAGCCATGCACTGTATACACGGTGCTGCTTTTCTGCATCCGAAAGGCTTTCACCATTGGCCAAATCCTGGAGAAGTTCCTCCATCCCCGCTCCCTCCAGCACATCAATGCTGTAAAGGCGTCCGAACAGTATAACTCCCCATTCCCCGTCATCAACTCCATTTTCGTCTACGCCATAGCTAATCCAGACTTTTTCAAAATTCATAGCCTCCATTTGCTCTTTTGTCAGCGGATCTCTACTCACGGATTTCCCCTCCCTCCACAATCACTTAAGACCAGCACCGCATCCACCGTGCAAAGGCCCACCACGGCCGCCGCACCCAGCCAGTCCCCGGCGGCGATCTGGGCCGGGGTGACGCAGATCACGGACAGCACACACAGGGCCAAGAGGGCCCGCCGGCCCCAGCGGGGCCGGCTATACTCGGATGTGTCCAAGTTGGACACATACCGCACCATTTTCATAGCGTCACGCAAATGCTCCATACTCACACCTCTTCCCGCTCCCAGGCTCTCCATCCTGGAATAATTGGGGCTGGCACCCACAAATCCACACAAACATACGCAGTACATATAGCCGCTGCATGCTCCCAGTGGTCGTCCTGCCACCAATAAAGCCCCGCCCAATTGCTCACACGATTAATACAAAAATAATAGCCGTTGGTGGTTGGCTTGCCTGTCTGCCACTGGCCGTCTTGACTTGCCTCTGCCCTTTTCCCGGTCAGCACATAGTCCAGCGATACCCCAGCAGTCGCAAAATCCGCCACCAAGAAGCTATCACACAGCTCCCAGCCGAGATCCAGGTCAAAGCAATTTGGATTTTTAGGCATGTCTCCATCCAGCATGCTGGAAAGTGCCTCGATCTGCTCAGGCTCGGGGACATCAACCCACATCCTTGCGACTTTCTCCCTGTCGATGCCAAGCCGGTCAAACTCCTGCCCCAATCTCTGCCACCGTTTTCGGTTGCACTCGGCTTCCGCAACCATTTTAGCGGCTCGCTTGGCGGCCTCTTCCTCCCCCTTGGCCTTGGCCTCCTCCAGCTCCATCTGCCTGGCCTTGGCCTCCTGGGCCACCTGCTCCTGCACCATAGGGCAGACATGCTCACAGGTTGACCTGGAATTGCAGGATGCACAGCACGTCTTACACTTTCCCCAATAGGGAGAAGCTTGCTTGGCTGTGTGCTCAATCATGCGCTCTCGATTGGTGCAAGCGCTGCCATGCGCACACTCAATGGCTGCTATCTCATCTAGCCGGAGTCGATACCCCTCCACCGTGTTTTTAGTCAGCCCATAACAACGAGGCTCGCTAAAAATCTTATCCAGGCTGATCTGGTAGTCCTGCCCCATCTGAGCAATGGTGTAGGCCACATCCTCGGAGATCTCGCCAGCCTCAAATCTATCCATCCAAGGAGCAATGAGCTTATCCCGGATCACCTTGAGTCTGGCCAGCTTGGAGGCTGACACCTGGCAGGCCTCGGCCACCTGGTCCCGCATCCGGCCTGGGAAGCTGTACCCCTCCTCTTTGAGCTGGTACAGCAGGTCCTCCATGCGCTTGGCCTGGTGCATCACCTCCGCCGAGGTCAGCACTCTGGCGGTGCTGTTGGCCATGATGAGCTGAAGCTCGGCCAAAGCTGGGCTCTGGTATGTTTTGACCAGGCAAGGCACCCGGCGCAGGTCCTCCCGGCCATCCTCCTCCACCAGCTTGCGAATCGCCGCCCGGCGGCGGTGACCAGAGATCACCGTGTAGCGCCCATCCTGTCCAGGCGTCACCACAAGTGGCTGCTGCAACCCGTCCATGGCAATGCTGTCCGCCAATGTGTCCAAGTTGCACACATCGTAGAAGTTTGCCTCGTTGGCATCCAACTGGTCAATGTCGATGTACTGGAGCTGAGGCTCTGTGTTTGTGTCCAACTTGGACACCGTCTCATTCAGTGAGGCGGCAAAGCTCCCAATATTAAATTTTCCCATAGGTCCCCACCTCCCCGAATATCTCCTGAACTAGCAGCCGGTAGTCCCGGGCCGCTGCGCTGGTGATGGAGTAGTCCGCCACAGGCTCCTTGACCATGGTGCTCTCCAGCACCTTGTCAGAACGGCGGATGGTCTGATTGTATACCGGCACCGGCATGGCCCGCAGAACCTTCTCCGCCTGGATCACCGGCACCGAGCGGTGCCACTGGTTGATCAGCACCCCGCCCACCTGGAGCCCCGGGTTGGAGCTGCGGATAGAGGCCACCTGGGCCAGCATCTCCGCCATCCCCTCCAGGGAAAAACCGTCCATCAGCACCGGGATGATCACCTCCTGAGCCGCCATCAATGCGGCGGTGGAAGCGGCGGTAAATCCTGGAGGGCAGTCAAAGAGTACCACGTCAATCTCCTGGTCCTCTGCCATGGCCTGGACAAAATCCCGCATGGCATTGAGTTTGCTCTCCCCAGCCTGGATCGCCGCCAGGTCCAGCTGCCACAACTGAGTGGAGGCGGGCAGAATCGAGATCCACGGGGTCACCTCGGTGATGATGTCCCCCCAGTACGGCTCATGAGTGCCCCGCAGCACGTCCGCCACTGTGGGCCCATCGGTGGGTGCCCCGTAAAAGTTGGTCAAATTGCACTGGGGGTCACAGTCTACCACCACCACCCGGCGGCGGTAGTCATTGGCCAGGATGTGGGCCAGGTTAATGACGGTGGTGGTCTTTCCAACTCCGCCCTTCATGTTCAGCACTGCGATTGTTCTCATAGCGATTCTCCTTACGGTCTGAATTTGTAGGTTTCCCGGATGATATGGCCATTGACCTGGCCCTCCACGGTAAAGTGGCGGTGTCTCAAGTTGATGGCGATGATTTTACCCTTGACGTGTGCCGGATGGCTGTATCTCTTTTGAGCCCCGTCCCGGCTCAGCTCGCTGAACGCAGACGGCACAAAGGTCTTAGCATCTCCGATTTTCATGCGCTCACCTCCTGGGGTTCAAACGGATTTTCCTCCTCCGCGCCTACCAACTCCCGGAAGGTGACTTGATTGGCCTGAGCCGTGGCCCGATTGGCAGCCTTGACCGCCTGGCCTCTGGCCGCTAAATCATTGGCCACACTGTTATCAGGCCCCTCCTCCATCTCCACCATCCGCTGTCGGGCCCCATCAAAGGCCAGCATGGTGGTAAACCGCTCACCCTCCTTGTTCTTGCCCAGCTTGAATTTGCGGGGGGATCGGTAGTCATCCGGGACTGACTCCCACAGAAGGAAGGCTGCATCGGCATCCTGCTCCATCTGCCCGGACTCCTTGAAGGACTGCATGGTAGGCGGGATCAGCACCTGGGTGCCATCCTTCTTGTTTACCTTGTCCGGCCGGGAGAGCTGGGCCAGGGCAACCACCGCCACCCGGTGGCGTGGGGCAAACATTTTCAGTTTTCGGGATGTCGTTGAAACACGCTCATAATTGCTCTTTTCCGGCCCAGGCACCAGCTGGAGATAGTCGATGTAGATGATCTGATAGCCACGGCTAATGGCGTGGGCGGTGATGTCATCCGCCGTCCACCCGGATGCCTCAACGAGCTCAAAGGGCAGGGAGGCAAAGCTGGCCGTGGTCTTGGCCAGGGCCTGATAGTCCGCATCAGACAGAGCCCGATCCTTGATCCTCCACAACGGGACGCCAGATAAGTGACTCATGATTCGGTCTGTGACCTTGATGTCCGTGGTCTCCAGGGAGTAGTAGCCGATCTTGTAGCCCTTCTGAGCCTGGAGCAGTGCAAACTGGAGGGAGAGCAGCGTCTTGCCTGCCGATGGGTAGCCGCCCAGCAGGATCATGTCCCCAAGTTGAGCGCACACCTTGGCGTCTGCCGTCTCAATCCCCCACGGGATGTAATCCGGCTTGGGAGCTTTGAGCCGCTCCCAAAAGGCGGCGGCCAGCTCACTGGCCGTGGAGCCGGTGCGCACTTCCTGGCCCACCGCTGCGGCGCTCAGGGCCTGGGCGGCCTGCCGGGCATCGGCCAGAGTGGTGGTCTCCAACACCCTGGAGGCTCCCTCCCGCAGTCGCCGGTACTGGGCGCACTCTTTGACGATCCGCACATACTCCATCACGTTGGCCGCCGTGGGCGTGGCCTCCATCAGACTGGCCGCCCACTTGGACCAGTCCTGCCCACCGCCCACGGCCTCCTGGACCAGTACCGGGTCCACGGCTTTTCCCTCCAGGGACAGCCGCCGGATTGCCTGGTAGGTGTTCCGGCATGGACCGTCCGCCAGATCGGCGGCGGGCAGCTCCGCCATGACAGCCTTGATGCACCGGGCATCAATCAGCATGGAGCCGATCACCGACTGCTCAGCGCCCAGGCTGTCCACGGTCAGCAGGTTGATATCCTCGGACATATCAGGTCACCTCCCGATCTTCGCCCCATGCTATGCGGGGCTTGTCCGCCGGTGGGGTAGGCAGCTGGCTGGCATCCACGCCCTGGTCCTCCCACCGGCGCTGGTTGAGGTAGGTGGACAGCATGGGGATATACTTTCCGCCGTCCCGCTGCCACTGCTCGGAGCGCTTGTCCCGCTCCAGGCCCGCCAGGATAGCCCGGCAGGTCTCCCGGTCTGGCTTGATGGCATCCCACTTTTTCCGGGCAGCTGCCTTGGCATCCTTGCGGGGGTAGATCTTCCACAGGGCATCAAACCAATCCGGCTTGTATGTACAGCGCTCCCCGCTGGTCCTGGTCTTCGGCTTAGCCTGGGGCTTGGGCTTGTCCTCCGGTTCAGCAGCATCCCCAGACACTTCCCCCTGTGGGGGACTATAGGGGGTATTAGTATCTACATGGGTATTACATGGTAATGGTGTGCCCATTTGGGCATATGAGTCTGCCCGTTCGGGCTCTTGCATTTGCCCATTTGGGCAAATGCTTTTGTCCGTTTGGGATTCTCCGTAGAGCTCCATCAATTCTGCCGATGGGGTATACCACACAGTCCGGTCTCTCCGGTCCTTGTTGTAGTTTCCTGTGAGGATAGCTCCCTGGTCCTTGCAGCTGTTGATGATCCGGCGGAGCTGTTTGCCGGACCACCAGGGGAATAGCTGCTCAAAGGCGGCTAGACTGTTGTGGGTCCACCAGCGTCCATCGTAGTAGTTGCGATTCTCAGCCCGGTTGGTGCGATACCAATACATCACCGCCTCCAGGAATATGGACTCCTCCAGGCCATACCGCTTGGCCACATGGCCGTAGCCTTGTACACGACTTAACGGCTGCATCTCCACACCCCCTTGCGCTTGCGCCATATTTTTGTTATAATACAAATGTTCTCATAGCAATGGCTTTTGCCATGCTGCCCCTGGTGGATGCTCCAACGTCCGCCGGGGGCTTTTTTCGTGCTCTGACGATCCATCACACCATCCCCCGCCGAGCCACCAACGCCTTGGCCAGCACGTCCACCTCGTAGAGCACCCGGCGGCCAACGGCCACGCCCGGGATGTCCATCCGCTCCAGCTGCTTTTTGGCGGTGCGCTCATCCTTGCAGCCCAACTCCTTTGCCACCTGCTGGAGATTGAGCATGGCCACACCGTGGCGCTCAAACATGTCCTTTTTCTTGGCGGCAATATCCTGCCACTTGGTTGCTTGTCCTGCCATCCTAATCCCTCCTATCTCGATGTGAGCACAACAGGGCCATGGCCGCTGAGGTAATCTCGCTGAGTTGCTCCATGATGTGATCAAAGCGTGGTTGCTCCTCCTGGGAGATCACGCCGTCACGGCAAATATTGATAAGCTCCCTGTCCAGCTTGTTATCTGCAAACGCATAGACCGTGTCAATGAGATTGAGCGCAGCCTGGGATAAGCACAGCTCCGGCACGTCCGGGATCACGCCATAGGCCAGGGCCGCAGACTGCCGCAGGTGCTGCACCGCCAGCAGTTGGCTGTCGTAAATGTCCACCATCAGGGTGGCCACCTTGTCTGGCGGGAATCTTACGCCTGCCTCATAGTCAGCCAGCGAGCGAACAGAGATTCCAAGGGCCTCCGCCGCCCGCTCCTGGGTCAGGCCCCTGATATTGCGAGCCCGTTGGTAAATGTTGCAACCTGGTTGCATGGTCAAGCCCCCTCAAATGTGTTATCGTTGTTACAGTCCATCGAGTGGCCCACAAAAAGGGCTCCGATGGGGACACCGAGAACCTCAGCAAGCCGGGGAAGCTGTCTAACCTTTGGAAGCGTTACTTCTGTCTCCCAGTTAGTCACAGCATTTCGGACTACCCCCATACTCGCCGCAAGGTCTGACTGTGTCATCTTGTTCTGTTCACGCAGTTCACGAATGCGCATATACATAGCGTCACCTCCCTTGACTTGAACCCCTGGATGTCACCATCTGTGACATATATATACCACCTTCATTTTGCATTGTCAATACTATTCACATTTTTTCTTTCCCCGTTTCTTGATGTGTCATTATCTATGACATATAATTTTAGCGAGGTGATGCTAATGACCCGCTTGAAAGAACTGCGAAAATTGGCTGGCTACACTCAAGACAAACTGGCCAAGGCTCTTTCGGTGTCAAGGTCTACAGTAGCCATGTGGGAAACATCCTCGCATGCTCCTGATTATCAAACACTCGCAAAGTTGGCCGAAATATTTGGAGTCAGCGCAGATTACATACTTGGGATTGACTCTACTGAAAAAAAGAAGAACATAGTTCCAGTCCTGGGCGACGTTGCCGCCGGCATCCCTATCGAGGCCGTTACTGACATTGTGGATTATGAAGAGATTGATGATGCCATGGCTGCCAGCGGGGAGCACTTTGGGCTCCGTATCAAAGGGAGCAGCATGGAGCCCCGCATGATGGAAGGTGACGTTGTCATAGTCAGGAAGCAAGACACCGCTGAAACTGGGGACACTGTGGTGGTGCTGGTCAACGGAGACAGCGCAACCGTCAAAAAAATAAAATACGGGTCAGACGGGATTTCCCTTATCCCGACTAACCCGGCCTATGATGTTCAATTTTATTCTGCTGCCGATGTGGAGCGCCTGCCCGTCCGTGTGATTGGAAAAGTCGTGGAGCTTCGGGCCAAATATTGACCCTGGCTATAAATACAAAAAGGAGAGAGAAAAATGGAGTACACCTATCAGCAGTCCGGCCAGCCAGCCGGGAACGGGAAGAAACCCGTTACAAAACGATGGTGGTTTTGGGTGATTGTTGTCATCCTGGGCCTGGGTGTCATTGGTTCCATTTTCGGTGGAGAGGAAACCGCCGGAAATGACAGCACACCATCTACATCAGTTACAGAGACTCAGCAGCCTGCGGAGACTACACCCAGCGCAGAGCCGACCCCCACCGCCACGCCCGATCCAACCCCTGAGCCCACCCCTGAAATGACCATGGGACAAAAAAATGCACTCAAAACAGCACTCAACTACCTGGAATTTAGCGCATTTTCGTACTCTGGCCTGATTGACCAGCTGGAGTATGAGGGATACTCCACCGAGGATGCCACATTTGCCGTGGACAACTGTGGAGCCGACTGGAACGAACAGGCCGCAAAGTGCGCACAAAGCTACCTTGACTACACATCGTTCTCCCGAGCTGGGCTGATTGACCAGCTGGAGTATGAAGGCTTTACTGCTGAGCAAGCCGAATATGGCGTGAGCGCCGTGGGCTACTAACTCAAATACCTCCCCCGGAACCCGGGGGAGGTATCAAAAACGCAAATAATAGAACACTTGTTTTATTTTGGAGGTGAGACCGTGGGAAATTACATACGAAAAACAGCTCGTTGGAATGGCAAGAAATACGAGGCCACTGGAAAGACCGAGCTGGAGGCCATGACCAAACTGGCCCAAAAGCTGGCCCAGGCCAAGCGGGGCGAGGAGACACTGGGCGGAGCCATGACGGTGGATGCCTGGTATCGCCAGTGGAAAGCCACCTACAAAGACCCCAAGGGCCTCACCCCAAAGTCCCTGGGGATGTATGATGAGAAATATCGTGGATATGTTAAACCGGCCATTGGCCACCTACGCCTCCAGGATGTCCGGGACGTGCATCTGCAAAAGATTCTCAACGGGGAGGCCGGGCGCAGCTCCTCCCACGTCAAGAAGATCCGGCTGCTGCTCAAGGAGCTGTTCCGGCGGGCCAGGCAGTCCCGGCTCATAGCCTATGATCCAGCGGAGCTCCTGGAGCTTCCCGCCATGACCGAGGGACGGCGGAGATCTATCACGGACCAGGAGCGTGCTGCCATCCTGGAGCTGGCCAAGACCCACCGGGCCGGGCTCTGGGTGCTCACCCTCCTATACACCGGCATGAGGCCCGGAGAGACAGCCGCCCTCACCTGGGCAGATGTTGACTTTGACGCCAACGAGATCCACGTCCACGCCGCCAGGGAATCCGGCAGCGGGAAGATCAAAGGGACAAAGACTGAGGCGGGCCTGCGGGACATACCCATGCGCTCTGAGCTGCGCCAGCGCCTCCTGGCCGCCAGGGGCAAGCCATTCTCCCCTGTCTTTTCTACCCAAGCCGGGAACCCGCAGAACGAGAACAGCCTGCGCCGCCTATGGACCGGCTTCAAACGGGATCTGGACATTGCCATGGGGGCAGAGGTCTACCGCAATCAGATCATCCGCAGCGTGGTGGCCCCTGACCTCACCCCCTACTGCCTCCGGCACACCTTTTGCACAGACCTCCAACGGGCTGGTGTGCCGCTCAACGTGGCCAAGGAGCTGATGGGCCACGCAGACATCCAGACCACCGCCAACATCTACACCCACCGAGACAGCGCCACACTCCACGCTAATATTGCAAAATTAGAGGGTGGTGGGAAACTTGGTGGAAATGTGGAAACCGGGTAGCCCGTACCCATTGCGCAGCAACGGATAGCAGGTGCAACGGGGTACTGCTTCCGGTTCTGAATGTTGGGGGTTCGAGTCCCTTCGGGCGTACCAAGCTAGGATAGATCGCAAGGTCTACCCTAGCTTTTTCTTTTTCCACCTTCTGCGTCTATCGCCAATCAGGCTTCGTCCACAGGACTCGCCTTCTTGGGAAGGGACCCGCAGCGGGAAAACGTGCCACAGGCACCTTTTCCTCGCTTCGGCTTCGGGCGTACCAAAAATCGACAAGTTCCGCAAGGAGCTTGTCGATTTTTACTTATTCACTATTCCCTATTCACTCTTCACTAACTTGATGGGTCGATTTTTGGAAAGGAATAAGTAAGAGTGAATAGGGAAGAAGTATGGTGTGCCGCATAGCGGCACCGATTATATATAAGGAGCACTTGCAGCGGCAAGTGCTCTTTTCATCTTTGGGAGGTGTTATCTATGAATACAGAGTATGAGTACGCCCTGGGTCAAAACATCCGCACGCTGCGTCTCAAGCGCGGACTGTCCCAGGAACAGCTGGCCGCCCAGCTCCAAACCAGGGGCTGCGACATCACCCGCAGTGCCCTGGCCAAGATGGAAGTGGGCCAGCGCCACATCTACCCCGACGAGCTGAAACTTCTCCATGAACTGCTGGAAGTCTCCTATGAAAAGCTGTTTGTATAGCCCGCCACAGCCCTCAAAAAATTTTTTGAAAAATCTCAATTTGCCTCTTTACAAACAGGCACCCCTGTGGTATTCTCTTAACAAGAACAGTTCCTGTTAGCGAGGTGACAGCAATGATCTGCAGACGCAGCGTAAAGCGCGACGCCATGCTGGACTTGCTGCGAAGCACCGACTGCCACCCCTCGGCAGACTGGATCTTTCAGCAGCTCCGGCCCTTGTATCCAGACCTGAGTCTGGGCACAGTGTACCGCAATCTCAACCAGCTGTGTGAGCATGGACTCATCAAGCGGGTGGGAACGGTGAATGGCCAAGAGCGGTATGACGGGGATGTGAGTCCCCACGCACACTTTGTGTGCACCTGCTGCGGTTCCGTTCGGGACCTGCCTCCCAGTCCCCCCACCCAGGGGTATGTGGAGGAATGCAGCAAACAATTTGGGTTCGAAGCAACAAGCTATGAGGTTCATGTCTTTGGCCTGTGTCAGGCCTGCAAAAAATTAAAACAGTGAAGGAGATTATTATCATGAAGAAATGGATTTGCCCCGTCTGCGGTTACATTCACGAGGGAGAGACCGCTCCCGCCGAGTGCCCCGTCTGCCACGTCCCCGGCTCCAAGTTCATTGAGCAGAGCGGCGAGCTGAAGCTGGCTGCCGAGCACGAGTACGGCATCTACGGCAAGACCGTCAAGAACAACGAGAACATCAGCGACGAGGACAAGGCTTACATCCGTGAGCAGCTGATGGCCAACTTCACCGGCGAGTGCTCCGAGGTTGGTATGTACCTGTGCATGGCCCGCATTGCCCACCGTGAGGGTTACCCCGAGATCGGTCTGTACTGGGAGAAGGCCGCCTTTGAGGAGGCCGAGCACGCCGCTAAGTTCGCTGAGCTGCTGGGCGAGGAGCTGGAGCCCAACATGAAGGCCTCCACCAAGGACAACCTGGCCTGGCGTGTGGACTGCGAGTTCGGCGCTACCCAGGGCAAGATGGACCTGGCTCTGTGCGCCAAGAAGAACGGCCTGGACGCCATCCACGACACCGTCCACGAGATGGCTCGCGACGAGGCCCGCCACGGCAAGGCTCTGAAGGGTCTGCTGGAGCGTTACTTCAAGTAAGAGACTTCCCTACTTCCCTGGACTTCGGTCCAGGGAAGTGCTTTTTCTTTTTCGTGGCGGGCCTCGTCAAATCAAAATCAGCTCGCTATGGCAAGGCTCTAGCAACACCCCCAAATCAAAGCCCAACGCAGTGGGTTTGATTTGGAGAGGAGGAATAACGGAGCGTAGCGAATGTTTCTCCTGGGAGAAACGCAGCGGATGCGCAGTTTATTCCGACGAGCTGGAGCGTTACTTCAAGTAAGAGACTTCCCTACTTCCCTGGACTTCGGTCCAGGGAAGTGCTTTTTCTTTTTCGTGGCGGGCCTCGTCAAATCAAAATCAGCTCGCCATGGCAAGGCTCTAGCAACACCCCCAAATCAAAGCCCAACGCAGTGGGTTTGATTTGGAGAGGAGGAATAACGGAGCGTAGCGAATGTTTCTCCTGGGAGAAACGCAGCGGATGCGCAGTTTATTCCGACGAGCTGGAGCATTACTTCAAGTAAGAGACTTCCCCACTTCCCTGGACTTCGGTCCAGGGAAGTGCTTTTTTATTCGTTCCCGGGCTTCGGCTCGGGATTTTTTCTCCCATTCAGACCTGCCAGTCTGGCGGGGACGCCCCCGCTAAGAACCTCCCTTGGGGTACGAGGCTGGAACTGCGTCAAGGCTATTCCGGCCCGTCACCCTTGTTATGGCTCCTGTCTCTGCCACCACACCAGGCTCCCTAGGCAGCTGGCCCTATAGCTGGACCATCTCCACATCCGGGCCTCCCCTGGAGAAGCGGCGTTTCCGCCGCCGGGAGCCAGGCTTCCGATCGCTGGGAACAGCGGCGCACCAGGGTGAGGCCCTGGCAATAGAAGGACAACCACACAGAGAAGCAGATACGTTCGGTAGAATCCCCACACCATCTATGTGCCCCCACGGGCTAAGGGCCGAAAAGAGGAGAACGCAGATACACCCAGTACCGCAGGGTGGATTCCACAAGGCGGGGGAAGGCCCCGCCTTTGGCGATTCTTTCGTCTATTTCTCATCGCTGAGAAATAGACCCCCAGCGGAGCGTCCCTGGTTTGCGTTGCCTTCCCTGCCATATTTGTGTATAATAAAATGCTAACTATTTCATAAGGGAGGTCCTTACCATTGTTGGACATCGTCCTTCGTCGTTTCATTCCCAACTACACCCAGACCCGTGACCCCGAGGTGCGGCGTCAATACGGCGTCTTTGCCGGCGGAGTGGGAATTCTCTTAAACCTGCTGCTCTTTGCGGGAAAACTCACCGCCGGACTCATCACCGGCGCCATCTCCGTCACCGCCGACGCCTTCAACAACCTCTCCGATGCCGCCTCCTCTGTAGTCACTCTGGTGGGCTTCCGTCTGGCCGGTCAGAAGCCGGACGCCGACCACCCCTTCGGCCATGGCCGCATGGAGTACCTCTCCGGGCTTTTGGTGTCCCTGCTCATCCTCCTGGTGGGTGTGGAGCTGGGCAAGAGCTCCATTGAGAAGATCTTACATCCCGAGGCCACCCAACTCACCGCCCTCAGCGGCACCATTCTGGTGATCTCCATTCTGGTGAAGCTTTGGATGGGCTGGTTTAACAGCAAGCTGGGCAATCGCATCCAGTCCGAGACCCTCCGGGCCACCGCCATCGACTCCCGCTCCGACGCCCTGGCCACTTCCACCGTGCTGCTGGGCCTGGGCATCACCCACGTCACCAGCTTGCAGCTGGACGGCTGGCTGGGTCTGCTGGTGGCAGCGTTCATCCTCAAGGCCGGCTGGTCCGCCGCCAAAGACACCATCGATCCCCTGCTGGGCACCAACCCTGACCCGGAGATGGTGAAGGATATCCAGTCTGTCATCATGGAACACCCCCAGGTGGTGGGCATTCATGACCTCATCATCCACGACTACGGCCCCGGGCGACGGATGATGAGCGTCCACGCCGAGGTGTCCGATCAGACCGACGTGATGGAGGCCCACGATATCATCGACCACATCGAGCGGGAGCTGGGCGAGCGGTTCCAGATTGAGGCCGTCATCCACATGGACCCCATTCAGACCGGCAACCCCCAGGTGGAGCAGCTGCGGGCCCGCACCGCTCAGCTGGCCCGGGATATCCACCCCGACCTATCCATCCATGACTTCCGCATGACCATGGGTCCTATGTACACCAATCTGATTTTTGATCTGGTGGTTCCCTACAGCGTCACCATGCCCCCGGCCCAGGTGAAGGACGCCCTGGTCCAGGCATTGCAGGCGGAAAACCCCAATTATCACGCGATCATTCACATTGATCGCTCTTACGTGGTGTGAATTTACAAAAACTTCTCCACTTCGCCAAAAAAGCAGGATATAATACTGGTATCATAAAAAATTTAGGGAGAGCCCCTCTCCGCAGAAAAAGAAAGGGTGACACGTATGCCCCGTAAGGTATTGATCGTGGAAGATGACAAGAACATTGCCGACCTGATGCGTCTGTATCTGGAAAAGGAGTCCATGGACTGTCAGGTGGCCAACGACGGACTGGTGGGTTTGGAGAAGTTCCAACAGTTCCAGCCCGACCTGGTGATGCTGGACATCATGCTGCCCGGCATGGACGGCTGGTCCATCTGCCGCAAAATCCGGGAGACCTCCAAGGTGCCCATCATCATGCTCACCGCCAAGGGTGAGCTGGAGGACAAGGTCAACGGCCTGGAGCTGGGCGCCGACGACTATATCACCAAGCCCTTTGAGATGAAGGAAGTGCTGGCCCGGGTCCACGCTGTGCTGCGCCGATACGGCGAAGAGGAGCAGAAGGAGAAAAAGCTGGTGTTTGACAAGCTGGTCATCAACCTGGACTCCTATGAGCTGCTGGTGGACGGCAAGCGGGTGGACACCCCGCCCAAAGAGCTGGAGCTTCTCTACCATCTGGCCTCCTCCCCCAACCGGGTCTTCACCCGCAACCAGCTGCTGGACGAGGTGTGGGGCTTTGACTACTTCGGCGACAGCCGCACCGTGGACGTGCACATCAAGCGTCTGCGGGAAAAGCTGGAGGGCGTCAGCGACAAGTGGAGCCTGAAAACCGTGTGGGGCGTGGGCTACAAGTTTGAGTCCAACAGCTAACCCCACAGAGCAGGAGGTGCCTCATCCATGAAATCCATGTATGGACGGCAATTTGCCACCATGGCCGGAATGGTCCTGCTGTCCTTTCTCCTGTTGGGCGCATCCTTCGCCGCCCTGAGCTACCAGTACACCCTCCAGGAAAAGCAGGACACCCTCATGCGCAATGCCAAGTACATTGCAGAATATACGTCCTACGCCGCCAACAACAATGGCAGCACCGTGTGGACCACCGACGAGTTTCAGCAATACATCTCCACGGTGGCCCAGGTGGCCGACTCCCACATCATCGTGGCCACCAACGACGGCACCATTCTCTTTGCCACAGACGGCAAACATGTGCTGTATAACATGACCTCCCGGAACATGCCCAATGACATCGTCAACGCTGTCATCAACGACAAGGTCTATGAGGGCATGACCACCCTAAATGGGTTGTACTCCAGCGCCCGGTTCATGGTGGGCCTGCCCGTCTCCAGTTCCAGCGGATATCTGCAAGGGCTGGTGTTCTTCTCCACCAACACCTCGGACATCACCGCCATGTGGCGGGACCTGTCCGCCATCTTCGTGGTGGTGGCCTGCGCGGTCATCCTGGTGGCCGCCATTCTCAGCTCAGTCACCAGTATGCACCAGTCCAAGCCCATGAAGGAGATTGCCGCCGCTGCCCGTCAGTTCGGACTGGGCAAGCTGGATGTGCGGGTGGACGTGGGCAACCGCCGGGACGAGATTGGCGAGCTGGCCGAGGCCTTCAACGCCATGGCCGAGTCCCTGTCCAAGAGCGAACAGCGGCGCAGCGAGTTCATTGCCAACGTCTCCCACGAGCTGAAAACCCCCATGACCACCATTGCTGGCTTTGCCGACGGCATTCTGGACGGCACCATTCCCCACGACCGGGAGCGGGAGTACCTGAGCATCATCTCCTCGGAGACCCGGCGGCTGTCCCGGCTGGTGCGGTCCATGCTGGACCTGTCCCGGCTCCAGTCCGACGAGCGGGCCCCCCAGCAGCAGTTTGACCTGGGTGAGACCATGCTGCGCACCCTGGTGAGTCTGGAGGGCAAGATCAACCAGAAGCACCTGGAGGTGGCCACCAACCTGCCGGAAGAGCCGGTGATGGTGTGGGGCGACCAGGATGCCATCACCCAGGTGTGCTACAACCTGCTGGACAACGCCATCAAGTTCTCCCAGGAGGAGGGCACCCTGTCCCTGTCCATTGTCCCCAAGGGCTCCAAGGCCACGGTGTCGGTGAGCAACCAGGGCAAGACCATCCCCCCGGAGGAACTGGACCTCATCTTCGACCGCTTCCACAAGGCCGACCACTCCCGCAGTGAAAATCGGGACGGCGTGGGACTGGGTCTGTATATCGTCAAAACCATTCTCAACAGCCACAAAGAGACCATCACCTGCACCAGTCAGGACGGTCTGACCACCTTTACCTTCAGTCTGCCCCGGGCATGAATCTGATTCAGGAGGCGTTTGCCGTGTCCAACCATCTTTCCCATCGCTGGCCCCAAGGGGAACCCCGCCCCATCCACTACCACTACACCTCAGACCGTCGCCCCCGCCGCCTGGGTAAGGCGCTGCTGGTGGTGTCCCTGTGCCTGGTGGCCGCAGCGGCCCTGGTGTTCGGCGGATACCTGGGCATGGTCCACCTGGCCAACTCCCTGGCGGATGCCCAGCGGGGCTCCTTTGCCCCCCGCCCCTCCAGCCATGTGGAGGTCAACGCCAACTGGGACCCCGCCGACCTGCCCTGGGCCCAGCCCGACCCCAACGTGTCCATCTTCGTACACGACCAGGACACCCAGGTGCTGACCAGCAACCAAATCTATGACCAGGTGCTCCCCTCGGTGGTGTGCGTCACCGCCGACCAGGGCAACGGCTCGGCCAGCGTGGGCTCCGGGGTGGTGCTCACCCAGTCGGGGTACATCGTCACCAACTTCCACATCATCCAGGGCGGTGTGTCCCTGAACGTCTCCATGCTCTCCAGCACGGCCAATTATGATGCCAAGCTGGTGGGCTACGACGAGGAGCTGGACCTGGCGGTACTGAAAATCGAGGCCCAGGGCCTCGTCCCTGCCCGTCTGGGCAGCTCGGACCAGCTGTCGGTGGGCGACTCGGTGTACGCCATCGGCAACCCCATGGGCTACCTCCACGGCACCATGACCGAGGGCATCATCTCCTCCCCCACCCGCACCATCCAGGTGGACGGCAAGGACATGAACCTTCTCCAGACCAGCGCCGCCCTCAACTCCGGCAACTCCGGCGGCGCTCTGACCAACGCCTATGGACAGGTGGTGGGCATCACCTCCGCCAAGATCACCGGCGTAGAGAATGACACCGTCATCGAAGGATTGGGCCTGGTCATCCCCATCAACGACACCATCCCCTTCCTCAACCAGATGATCCACACCGGACAGAGCTTCCGCCCCTCTCTGGGCATCCTGTGTCAGGAGGTCCAGATGGACGACACCTCCGGTGTGTACGTGGTGAGCACCACCGCCGACACCCCCGCCCACGAGGCGCTGCTGGAGGGCGACGTGATTCTCGCCGCCAACGGGGTGGACACCCCCACCCTCTACGCCCTGACCCGGGTGCTCAATGACACCGGGGTGGGCAACCAGGTGGAGCTGTCCGTGCTGCGGGACGGCGGTGTCCTCTCCATTTCCATTACCCTCTACGACCGTCTCACCTGACGGGAGGCCAAACCATGAATCAAGATCAACTCATTGCCCTGCTGGCCCAGAGCCCCGGCTATGTCTCCGGCCAGGAGATGAGCCAGACGCTGGGGGTCACCCGGGGCGCCATCTGGAAGGAGCTGTCCCAGCTGCGGGAGCAGGGCTGGCCCATCTCCTCCTCCACCCGTTTGGGCTACCGCCTGGACGGCCCCCCCCCTCAGCTCTCCGCCCCCTATCTGGAGGGGCGGCTGTCCGGCACCATCTCCTCGGGCCACATTCACGTCTTTGATCGGCTGGACTCCACCAATACCCAGCTCAAGGCCATGGCCGCCCAGGGAGCGCCCCACGGCACCGTGGTGGCCGCTCTGGAGCAGACCTCCGGCCGAGGTACCCGGGGCCGCACCTTCGCCTCTCCCCCCGGCGGGCTGTATCTGTCTCTGCTGCTGCGCCCCCAAGTGCAGCTGTCGGAACTGTTTTCCCTCACGGGATGGGTGGCGGTGGCGGTGCGCCAGGCGGTGGAGACCGCCTGCGGCGCGCCCGCCCGCATCAAGTGGCTCAACGACATCTACTTAAACAACCGCAAGCTGTGCGGCATCCTCACCGAGCTGTCCCTGCTGGGAGAGAGCAGCGAGCCGGACTATGTGGTCATCGGGGTAGGGCTAAACCTCAGCCAGACCGCCCAGACCTTCCACGACTTGGGGCTGGAGGGTATCGCCACCTCCCTGGCCCTGGAGGGGTACGAGGTGGAGCCCAACCACATGGCCCTCACCCTGCTCCAAGAGCTCCACACCATGGCCCAGCACTTCCCCAGCCACCACGAGGAATACCTGCACCAGTACCGGGCCCACTGTCTCACCCTCCACCAGCCGGTGGAGGTGGAGACCGGCAAGGAGACCTATCAGGCCGTGGCCCAGGCCATTCTCCCCGACTTCTCCCTGGAGGTCACCGACCAACAGGGCTTCACCCATCCGGTGTCCTCGGGCCGGGTCACCCCCCACTTTCTCCGCGCCAATTCCTGACAGGAGGATTTCCCATGAACAGCCAACTGCGCCGCACCCACATCTTAGAATATCTCGCCCAGGCCGACGGCCCCCTGTCCGCCACCGCTCTGGCCCACACCCTCCAGGTCAGCCGCCAGATCATTGTGGGGGACGTGGCCCTGCTGCGGGCCTCGGGGGCCAACATCACCGCCACCCCCCGGGGGTATGTGCTGGACCACCCCGCCCCCGGCCGCACCTACACGGTGGCCTGCCGCCACAGCGAGAGCGAGATGGAGCAGGAGCTGAACCTGATGGTGGACCACGGCTGCACCGTGGAGTCGGTGGTGGTGGAACACCCGGTGTACGGCCAGCTGGTGGGGCAGCTGAATCTGTCCTCCCGCTATGATGTGTCCCAGTTCATCCAGAAGGCCCAGGCCCATGACATGCGCCCCCTATCTGAGCTCACCGACGGCATCCACCTGCACACCTTACAGTGTCGGGACGAGCAGGCGTTCCAGCGCCTGGTGGAGGCGCTGCGGGACGCAGGATTTTTGGTGGAAGAATAAAGACATATCCCCGAGGCAATCGCCTCGGGGATTTCTCTTGAAAAGATGCCCAGCAACTCTCCATGCGCCGCCTCACCGGAGCAGATGCCGCCCGCATGGTGTTGGACGCCAACGGGCTGCACCAGGTCCGCATCGAACGGGTGGCGGGCAATCTCACCGATCACTATGACCCACGCACCAACGTCATCCGCCTGTCCGATTCGGTGTACGACAACGCCTCCACCGCCGCCATCGGTGTGGCCGCCCTGGAGCAAGGCCATCTGCTCAATGAGGAGGAGATGGTGGGAGCCCGCAAGACCCTGTGGGCTGCGGCTATGACCTATGTGGCCGCCCTGGCCGTGTCCCTGGCCCAGCTGTTCCGGCTGCTGCTCATCGTGGGCAATCGGCGCAGAAACGATTGATACTCAGGACAAGCAAACAAGCCGCCCTCCGGAAGGACACTTCTGGAGGGCGGCTTTTCTGCACCAATTATTCCACTTTCATCATGCGATACCCCACGCCAATGTGGGTTTGAATATACTGGGGCGAACCAGGCTCTTTTTCCAACTTCTTGCGCAGGGTGGCCATAAACACCCGCAGGGAAGCCACGTCGTTGTCCCAGCTTCTCCCCCAAATTTGCTGGGTGATAAAGGTATGGGTCAGCACCTTGCCCACGTTTTTACACAGCAAACACAAAAGCTTGTACTCGCTGGGGGTCAAATGCAGCTCCTGGCCATCCAGAAACGCACAGCCCGCGGCATAGTCCACTTTTAACTTCCCGTTGGTGAACACCGCCTCGGTGCTCACGTTCCCCAGCTGCAACGCAGCCAGCCGCCGCTGTGTCACCCGCAGACGGGCCAGCAGTTCTTCTACCGAAAAGGGTTTGGTCAGGTAATCGTCTGCACCAGCATCCAGGGCATCAATTTTATCGGTATCTTCACTGCGGGCGCTGATGACGATGATGGGCACGTTGGACCAGGTACGAATTCTGTGAATGACCTCCACCCCGTCGATGTCGGGCAGGCCCAAATCCAACAGGATGATCTCCGGGTTGTGGGAGGATGCCTCCAAAATCGCTGCCTCTCCGTTGGATGCCGTGAGAAAGCGATAGTCATGGGCTCTCAAGGTGGTGGTGATGAGGTTGCGCACCGGCGTATCGTCCTCCACCACCAGAATCAATGGTTTATTCATGTAGTTCTACCTCCCCGGCTGGTACCGAAAATGTAAAGATGGAGCCATGGGGCTTATGATCGCTCACCATGATTTCTCCTCCATGTGCATTCACGATGGATTTGCACAGCGCCAGACCCAATCCCATACTGCGGCGGCTGTCGGCAATCTGATTGGATGCACTGTAAAACATGTCAAAAATATGGGGCTTTGCCTGGTCAGGAATTCCGGGGCCATTGTCTGCCACCGAGATGTAAATAAACTTCCCCTCTTGCTTCCATCCAATTTCAATGTCCGACCCGGGCGGGGTGTACTTCATGGCATTGTCAAGGATATTGATGAGGACCTGGACAATCAGCTTTGCATCCATCTGTGCCAGGAGATAATCGTCACTGCTCTGCACATGAAAGTGGTATTCCGCACGCTTCCGATTGATGTGCCGAAGCGCCTCTGCTACCACCTCGTCGATGAGCTCGGTGCTCAGGTGCAAGTTCATCCGCCCCTGCTCCAGTCGGCTGACCGAGAGCAAATTTTCCACCAGATTGATCAGCCACATGGCATCATCATAGATATCGGCGTACATCTGCTCCTTGGTCTTTGCATCAAACAGCGGTCCATTGGAGAGCAGGTTGCTGGCGTTGCCGGAAATGGAGGTCAAGGGTGTGCGCAAATCGTGAGAAATGGAGCGGAGCAGATTGGCTCGCAACTGCTCGTTCTTGGCCAGCACGGCAGCGGCTTCTTTCTCCTCCACGTTCTTTTGATTTTCCAAGGCCAAGGCACATTCTCCCAACACCGAGAGGAGAATGCTGGACTCAAAGGAATCCAGCGGCTTATCCGAGGCGGCAATGCCTACCACTCCATACACCCGCTCCCCGGTGCGGATGGAGAGATAGGTACACCGGGCATCGGGAAGGGTTTCTGTCCCAGCTCCCGCCCGCTTGTTGTTGGACAGCACCCACTGGGCCACCTCCCGCTCCTTGGGAGTGGTGTAGCGCTGGGGAGATGCTGCCCCGTCCACCAGAAAGATTTCCGGCTCCAGAAGCCCTTTCTCATCTATGGAATAGACCACAATATCCCGCTGGAAGATTTTTAACAGCTGTTTGGCAGTCACGGAAATAATTTCTTCTTGGGTGTGGGCTCGTTGCAGGTTTTGGCTGGTCTCAAACAACAATTTGGTCCGCCACGCCACTTGAGCCGATCGTTTGGCATGGGACTTTAGCTTGGATGCCAGCGAGCCGGTGAGCAGAGAGGCCAGAAACATTACGAGAAAGGTGATGGGGTATTCGCTGTCGTAGGCTTGCAGGGTAAATCTGGGTACCGTGAACAGGAAATTGAAGGTCAGTACACTGGCAATGGAGGCAACGAAGCTGCAAATGGAACTTCTGGTGTAGACCGAGATCAACATGACGCCCAGGATATAAAGCGTAATGATATTGGCCTCTGTAAAGCCGAAGTTATAAAATAACAGGCCAATGAGTGTGACAAGAACGAGAATTCCTGCACTTTTCAACAGGTCCAGCACGGAAATGGATGGCATATGCATCACTTCCCGGTGTTTGGTATCCAGCAGGCGATTCACTCCATTGTCCGGAATGATATGGATGTCCAGTTCTGGCGTCAGCTCAATGAGCCGTTCCGTCAGCGATGTCTTTCTCAGCAACAGCCGATGAGGGATCCCACTACGGCCCAGCACAATTTTCGTCACGCCAGACAGGCGGGAAAACTCCGCAATTTGATAGGCCACATCATCGCCATACACCGTCTCGATAGAGGCCCCCAATTGCTGTGCCAGACGCATATTGCCCTGAAGGCGCTGCTTATCCCGAGCATTCATCCACTGAAATGCCTTCGTCTCCACAAACAACGCGGTAAATCCACACCGAAACGCCCCTGCCATCCGGGCCGCCGTGCGTATGATTTTCTCATTGGAGGGAGCGGAAGACAGACACACCAGAATGTGCTCATGGGTGCGATACTCCGTTTGCATCTTCTCATGGGTGTACAGAGCCGCCCGATCCGCACAGCGGCGCAGGCCCACCTCTCGCAGGGCGCTGAGCTGTGACAGGGAGCAGCCTTCCAGCAGCGCCTCCTTGTGTCCATCCATCAGCCGCTGTCGGAGCCGCTGGGGCTCCAGGTCGATGAACTCCACCTGATCTGCCTGGTCAAATACCCGGTCCGGAATGCGCTCAGGCACCGAAGTGCCCAGGATGGAAAAGACCGTGTCCTGAATGCTCTCAATGTGGTAAATGTCCAAGGTCGTATAGACGTCAATTCCCGCCTTCCGCAGCTCCTCAATGTCCTGATAGCGCTTCATATGGCGGCAGGCATCCGCATTCCAGTGGGACAGATCCTCAATCACAATCAGCTGAGGGTGCCGTTGGAGGCAGGCATCCAAGTCGATTTCATCCGCTATGTGCCCATCCCTGGCCACTTTTTTACATGGCAATACCTCAAACGTCTCTGCCAATGCCGTAGTCTTAGGCCACTGGGTATCGGAGAGTATGCCAATGGCCACGTCCAGCCCTGCCTGTTTTGCCTCTCTGGCAGATTCCAGCATGGCGTAGCTCTTCCCAGCGCCGGAGAAATAGCTGGCAAAAATCGTGAGTTTCCCCTGTTTTCTTCCGGTGGCCTGCCCCGCCGATGCAACCGCATCCATGGCACTCCCTCCTCTCAAACAGGTGTATTATAGCACAAATCCCTTGAGGTTGCGGGCAAAGTTGTGGAGGGCAGTTACTCCATGCGCTTGATCTTATCCTTACGGACTTTGTCCAGGAACTTGTACAATCCATCAATGGCAAAATACACACCCACGCAAAAAAGAAGGATGACACCCAATAAAAGCAGTTCTTTCATCTTCTCCCCTCCTCTTCTCTCATCTCAGGTCTCTTCCCTTAAATGTGAAAGCACTTCTGGATATCCCGCTGGGTTCCCAAAACCAAAATGGTACTGTTGACAGGCAGGCTGATATCCGGTGTGATGACGGTCATGGAGAACTTTCCATTTTGTTTGATGGCCATGATATTCACATGGTAGCGTTTTCTCACATCCAATTGCCCGATGGTTTTCCCCACCCAGCTATTGGGCACTTCCACTTCGAAAATGGCATGGTCATCCCCCAGGGCGATGTAATCGGCAATGTGATCGGAGGTATACCGAATGGCGGTCCAATTTGCCATCTGCTTCTCCGGATACACCACCTCATCGGCGCCATTGCGCAGCAAGAACTTGGCCTGAATGTCTCGGCCTGCTCGGGCCACCACTTTTTTCGCCCCCAACTCCTTGAGCAGGGACGCCGTTTCCAGGGAGCTCTGGAAGTTGTCGCCGATGGCTACAATGCACAGGTCATAGTTTCGCACCCCAAGGGAGATCAGGAAGTCTTCGCTGGTGCTGTCTCCAATCTGGGCGTTGGTCACAAAGGGCAAAATCGCATTGACCCTTTCTTCGTCCTTGTCCACCGCCATAACTTGCTGGTTCAGTTCGTTGAGCTTCATGGCAATGTGCCGTCCGAACCGGCCTAATCCAATTAACAAAACGGTTTTCATATGTTCTCCCTCATCTCTTTATCCTATGGTAATTCGTTCCTGGGGCAGTCGGGCCACGTTCCCCTGGGTCCGGGACAGGGCGGCGAAAATCAGGGTCAGTCCGCCCACCCGTCCAAAAAACATCAGCGCAATGAGAATCAGATGGGACACCCAGCTCAGTTGCGGCGTAATGCCCAAAGAGAGCCCCACCGTTCCAATGGCGGACGCTGTCTCAAACAGACAGGTGAGGATGGGCAAGCCCTCCATCCTGCTGATGATAAGCCCTCCCGTCAAAAATAAGGTCAGGTACATCATCAAAATCGTTGACGCCTGCACCACGGTTTCCTGGGACACACGCCGGTTGAAAAAGTGGGGATTCTCCCTGCGCCGAAACACAGCAATGGCACCGGCCAACAATACCGCCAGGGTCGTGGTCTTCATGCCGCCTGCGGTGGACCCGGGGGAACCTCCGATCAGCATGAGCATTGTAATCATGGACTGACCCGTCTCGCTCATGGCGGTCAGATCCGCGGTGTTAAATCCGGCGGTTCTGGGGGTGATGGCCTGGAACACCGATAAGAGCACCCGCTCGCCCAGCGGCTTTCCGGCAAATTCAAAGAAGAAAAAGTAAACAGTGGGGAGCAAAATCAGCATTCCCGTCACCGTCAAGATCACTTTGCTCTGCATCCGATACTTATGAACATGCCAGCGGTTGGTGCGGATGTCCTCCCATGTCAAAAAGCCGATGCCGCCCACCACAATCAGCAGGGCAATCACCAAGGACACCACTGGCTGGCCTGCATAGTCCACCAAGGAGGAAAACGGAGCCTTTACCCCCATCAGGTCAAAACCCGCATTACAAAATGCCGAGATGGAGTGAAACAGGGCGTACCACGCCCCTTGGAGTAGGCCAAACTCCCGGCTGAACACCAAATACAACAGCGCGGCTCCCAAAAGCTCCACGGCAAACGCCGTCCGCAAAATAAAGCCAGTCAGGCGGACAATACCGCCCACATTGGGCGCTGCAATGGCCTCCTGCATGGTGCTGCGCTGCATCAGACCGATTTTTCGTCCCGAGAGAATGGCAAAGGCCCCCGCCACGGTGACCACACCCAGCCCTCCAATTTGAATCAGCAATATAATGATCACCTGCCCGAACTGGGACCAGTAGGTGGCAGTATCATGGATGACCAATCCCGTGACACACACCGCAGATGTGGAGGTAAACAGAGCGTCCAAAAACGGGGTCACCACCCCCTGTTGCGAGGAAATGGGAAGCATAAGAAGGAGGCTTCCCGCCAAAATTACCAGAAAAAATCCAAAAATAATAACCCGGAACGGGGACTTATTGTTTTTATGCAACCGCCGCCACATAAGTCTCCTCTCTTTCTTTGTCTTAATACGTCTTTATGGTTTCTTTCTACCTTCATTATCCACATCCGGTCTAAAGAGAGTGTTAACATGTAAAGCCGCACATTAAGATGGTATAAAGATGTGCCGTTTCGGAGTGGCGGGAACTTAGGCTGGGGCGAAGGCTACGGTTCAGAAGCCGTCTAAAAGGCCAAAAGCCGCCCTCCGAAGGAACACTTCTGGAGGGCGGCACTTGGTCTCACGGTGTCTGAACTATGGTGAAAGACAATATGACAGCAAAAGAAAAAACGTAAGCGTCAATTCAAGCAGCGACTTGTCAGGGAAGAATGCCTCTGCCAAACTATAAGAGTCTGAAATAGTACAAGGTAGTACCAGAGAGTATTCAAGACTCTGAGATA
>NZ_NFKG01000030.1:0-27066 GCF_002160275.1 Pseudoflavonifractor sp. An187
GGGAAATTCGGGAGGGGCAAGCCCCTCCCCTACGCCCATCAATCCAAGAAATGCGGCAATTTTCAAGGTCTTTTTGTGTCCAGCCCTTCCAGAACTGCATTGACACGCCCCCCCAGTACCGCGGGGTGGATTCCACAAGGCGGGGGAAGGCCCCGCCTTTGGCGATTCTTTCCCCGATTTCTCATCGGGGAAAAATCGGGCATAAGCGGAGCGTCCCCGGCGGGGGCGGCGGCCAGGGCCAGATACAGGCCCAGCCGGGCCTGGTCCCCGGTCTCAGGGGGCGTCACCGGCTCCTTGGTGGGCTTGGCCTCCGGGACAGCGGTGGGCTGGGTCTCGGGGGCGTCGGTGGGAGCGGCACTGGGGGCCGGGGGAAGATTTTGGGGAATTTCTATCACTTTAACATGGAAAAGAAAAATCCTGGGATTCCCGTATTGTGGAAGAATGAGACAGAGAAAGGGAGCGCTGGAGGTTTTTCTCACAAAAAAGACATGGCCCGGACGGAACATCCGTCCGGGCCATAGTTGAGGTGCATTACTTCACTTCGGCGGTGGGAGCGGGGGAGGGGGCTGCGCCCTCCACCAGCAGCAGGTCCACCACGTCCTTGGTCCAAGCGCCGTCGCCCAGGTGGGTGATGGTGCCGGACAGGGGATCGACCATGTACAGGGTCTGCTCACCGGTGCCGTAGTAGGTGTCCACGGTCATGATAAACAGGCGCTGATAGGTCTGGCTGTACACCATGGAGAAGGTGTCCGCATCGGCGCTCATGGACTGCTGGGCCCAGAGCACGCTGGTGACGGTGGTGCCGTCCAGGGTGGACAGGTAGATGTAGTCCATGAAGGCGTCGTACACGTAGAAGGTGTCAGCACTGTTGAAGGCGATGCTCACGGGCGTGTCGATGTCCCGGGACACGGGGTAGGCCTGGCCCAGGGTGGCATCTTCGGTGCTCAGCTCCTGGACGGTGTAGGTGGGCTCCATGGTCTCTGCATTCACAGAGGTGGTGAGCACATACAGGGTGTCGTTGTAGCTGTTGTAGGCCAGATCCAGGATGTCGGCATCCTGGGTGTCCACGGTGCCCAGGGTCTCAGACCAGCTCAGGTCCAGGGCCAGCTTGTACAGGGTATTGTTCTCATCCAGAGCGTACACATAGCCGTCGTCGGAGTTGTACACCGCCTGGGCGATGGTGAAGCCCAGAGTGTCGGACACGGCCTCCTCCAGGGTCTCGGAGGGGTCCAGCAGCTTGGTGGTCTCCCAACCGGACTGGTTGAAGGCGTACATCTGGACGGTGTCGTCCACCACGGACACGGAGCAGGTGACGGACAGGTCACCGGCGGAGACGGTGATCTGAGCCACGCCCAGGCCTACGGCGGTGATGTTGCCCTCACGGTCCACGGTGGCCACAGCCTCGTTGTCGGAGGTGAAGGTGACCTCGCTCACACCCTCCAGCTGGCTGACGCTCACAGGCAGCACCAGAGCGGAGAGCTGGGCGGTCTCACCCTTGTTCAGCAGCAGGGAGGTGGGATTGACCACCAGACTGTCGGCCTTCACGGTGTCGGGCACCTGGGGCTCGTTGTCCGTGGGGAAGTACAGGCCGGAGAGCATGCATCCGGTGTCGCCCACCTTCACCACAGAGGCGTCGGTGGTGTCCACCACATACACAGCGGTATCCCGGTTCTGGATGCCAGCCCACGGGTCAGAGTACACGTTGGAGTAGGCCCAGTACAGGCAGTCGGTGTCGAAGTCGAAGGCCAGGGACTGGTAGCCGCAGGGGTCCACACCGGTGTCACCGATGACGGTGATCTCGCCGGTGCGCTTGTCCATGGTGCACAGGTTGCCGTCAAAGTCCACGGCGTAGAGGGTGCCGTTCTCGTCGGCAGCCAGGCCTACCACGTAGCGGTCCAGAGCGGCCACAGCATACAGCTGGCCGGTGGTGGTGTCCATGGTGTACAGGGTGGAGTTGCCGGTGGAGTTCTTGGCGTTGCCCACCACGTACAAAGCGCCGTCGGTGTAGTCGAAGGTCATGTCACACAGGTTGGTGAAGTAGTCGTATCCGGTGACATCCATCTCCATCTTGCCGGTCTCGGCGTCGATGACGAAGAAGTGCATGCCGTCGGTCTGGTAGTCCTCTGCCTGGGGGTTCTCGCCGTAGGCGTACACCTTGCCGTTGTAGTAGGTGGCGGCGTACACGTCGTAGTCAGAGGCATACAGGGCGTCAGCGGCGCCGGGGTTGTGCAGGTCATAGTCCATCTCGCTCAGCCAGAAGCCCATGGCCATGGTGGCCAGGTCCTGGAGCACGAAGCCGCGCATCTCGCCGGAGCTGACCAGCACGTTGATGGTCACCTCTACGGTGAACTCACCCAGGGTGCCGGTGGCGGTGGTGGTGCCTTGCTTCAGGCCGGTGACCATGCCGTTTTCAATGGTGGCCACGGTCTCATCGGCCACGGTCCACTGGACGTTCCGGTTGGTGGCGTTGGAGGGCTCCACCTTCACGGGCATGGCGTTGGAGGCACCTTCCAGGATGTTGATGCTGTCACTGGTGGTGGTGACGCTGGTCACAGGCACCTCGGGGGTATCGGGGGCGTTCTCAGGCACAATGTGCAGGCCCACGATCTGGCTGCCCGCGTCCACAGCGCCCAGGTCCAGGGCGGCGGCGGTGTTCAGGTCGATGTACATCAGGTTGAACTGGGTGGCGGTCATAGCGGACCAGTACAGCTCGCCAGTGTCATGGTCAAAGGCCATGGACTGGTTGTAAGCGGCGGGGTAGCAGCCGGTCAGGCCCAGGTTCTCGGTGGTCTGGGTGTCCACGTCATAGGTGCACAGGAAGCCGTAGCCCTGGGTGACGAAGTACACCAGGCCGTCGTTGTCCACGGCGAAGGCGCAGGCGGGCTCGTTGTAGGAGTCCACCAGGGTGCCCACCTTGGTGACCTGGCCGTCCATGGTGTCCACGGTCACCAGGTCGGTGGCGCCGGAGTTGGCGTCCTGAGCCAGGCCGTACAGGTAGCCGGTGGAGTAGTCATAGGACAGGTCCTTCATGGAGTAAGAGGTGGTCTTGGAGGCAACCTTCTGGTAGCTGTAGTCGGTGGGGTCCACGGTGTAGAAGTTGCCCTGCTCGTCGTAGGCGTAGAGGGTGCCGCCGACGTACTCGGCGCACATGTATTCCAGAGCCTGGGTCTCGTTGAGGGTCTGGTAGTCAGCGGGGTTGCTGGCGTTGAAGGTGGTCCACTGGGAGGCCAGACCGTCGTCACCCATGCTGGCGATGACAAAGCCGTTGATCTGGCTGTCGGGGGCCACCACGTTGATGGTAGCGGTGCCGGTGACACCGGTGAGGGTGTCGGTGACGGTGATGGTGGCAGTGCCCACGCCGGTGGCGGTGACAGTGCCCTCATTGACCACGGCCACATTGGCATCGCTGGTGGACCAGGTCAGCTGGGTGTCGCAGTACCAGGGGTCGGGGGTGACAGCCAGGGTGGCGGAGTTGCCCTCCAGCAAAGCCACCTCATTGGGGGACACCTTCAGGGCCTGGAGGTCGGTGTCGGGCCACTCCAGCTGGTTGGTGTCCAAAAACAGCAGGCCAACCACCTCGGCGTTGCCGGCCATGGCGCCGCAGTTGTCCATGGTCCAGGTGCCGGACTCATCCTGGCTCAGGGCGTACAGCTGGCCATAGGAGCCGAAGTTGGGCATGTTGTACTGGGCCCAGTAGATGGTGCCGTCCTTCCAGGTCATGGACTGACCGTAGTAGGAGCCGGGCATGTCGCTGCCCTCGCCGCCCATGAGGGTCTCGCCCCACACGCCGGAGGCGGTGTCAATGGTGCGCAGCTCGGCGGGCTGGCTGCCGTAGCTGGGGCCATAGATGCCGTACAGGGTGCCCTGGTCGTCACAGGTGATGGCGGTGGCAGAGGCCAGGTTGTTGTCGGCGTTGACGTACTCCAGCTGGCCGGAAATCATGTCGATGGTCACCAGCTGGGGACGGGTGTCGCTGGTCAGGCCGTACAGGGTCTGGGTAGAGGCGTCATAGGCCAGGTCCCGGATGCCCACGCTGAGATCGGCGATCTCGGTGCGCTCATCCCAGTAGCCGGGCTGGATGACCACCAGCTTGTTGTTGGCGTCCACGGCCAGGATGTAGCCGCCCACCTGCTCAGCGGCGGTGAGGGCGTAGTCCATGTAGTACTCGCTGGAGCAGGCGGTGGCGGTCACGGTCTCGCCGCTCAGGTCCATGCCAATCCAGCCGTACAGGGAGTCGTCGCTGATTTCGTTGTCCGCCACCCGGTAGCCATACAGCAGGGTGTCGTCCAGGGCAATGTCGTTGCCGGGCACCTTGATGGAGTAGTAGGACTCGTTCAAGGCGTAGTCGCCCAGCACCAGGGTGAAGTGGTCGCCCATGCCGGTGACATCATAGGTCTCGGTCCACACCCGGTTGCCGTTTTCGTCCACGGTGGCCTGGGCGTCATCGGCGCCGTACTGGGCGTAGATGTTGGTGACCTTGCTGTTGCAGAAGTTCACGCCAGCCACAGACACGTTGTCGGAGAAGGTCAGGGTCAGCAGGCTCTTGCCGTTTTCCTGGGTGATCTGGGTGTCCAGCAGCTCAGGGGCGCTGGTGTCCACGGTGAAGCTGGCGGACTTCTCCTGAACGGGAGAGTCGAGATAGTCCAGGGTGGCGGAGATGGTGAGGGTCACGTTGGTGTTGTTGGGCAGGGTGTTGCCCTGAGCGTCGGTGAGCTGGTAGGGCGTGCCGTACCAGGAGTAGACGTAGGGCACGCAGATGTTGTAAGCGGGGACGAAGTAGCTCTTGGCCACATGGTCGATGGTCTCACTAAAGTACACCTCGCCGGTGTTGGTGTCGGTGTAGGTGAAGGTGAGGGTGGCGGCGTTGCGCAGCAGAGAGACGTACATGTCGTCCAGATAGTCCCCGTTGCCATCCCCGTTGGGAGACAGGGAGACGTGGCTGAGGTCGAACTCCTCGGTGACGTAGGGGTTCAGGCCGGGCACCCAGCTGGAGGTCTGGCCGCCCAGGTTGGTCCACAGCACGCTGATGTACTGGCTGTAGTCCACCACGTTCTCGTCGCCCCAGAAGAAGCCGTGGGTGTCCTCGTTGTCGTTGTCGCCGTCAAAGATGGGGGCGTCGGTCCAGTCCCCGTAGAAGCCCAGGTAGGGCAGGGACAGGTCGGTGCCATTGGCATTGAGAGCGGTGAGGAAGGTGAAGCCCTCCACATAGCCGCCGTTGGGGTAGTTGTCGGCGAAGTAGGTGCGGTCGGAGTCGGCCAGGGTCACGTTGACGCTGACGGTCTCGGTGGCGCCGGGGGCCACGGCCATCACCTGGGCGGCCAGGTCGGTGTCGGAGTCCAGACCCACCAGGGCGTTGAGGTAGGACTGCACGTCGGCGTCGTTTACCACGTCATCGCCGTTGGTGTTGTAGCGGAACTCCACGTCGGTCCAGTTCTCGTCCATGGCGGCGCCCGCCACGGCGGAGCGGTAGATCCAGTAGGCATCGTGGGAGTCGCACACGCCGCTGTCGGTGACGTCAAACTTGGGGGCCATGGCGGAGGTGGACTCGCCGGTGGAGGCGGCCAGAGCCATGGGGGAGTGGGACATGAACAGATAGCCCTGATCGGCGTAGTCGGAGTTCACACCCTCGGTCTGGGCCACGGTGTTCAGGTCATAGAACAGGGTGGTGTCCCCGAAGTTGGTGACGTTGAAGGAGTAGTTGTAGCTGCCGGTCTGATCGGGATCGTCGTACAGCTCCACCTTGGGCACGTCGCAGCCGTCCACGGTGAGGTAGGCCTGGGTGGTCACAGCGCCGTAGGCGTCTGCCAGACCAGAGCCCTGGCTGCGGGGAGAGTAGTACAGGCCCTCCTGGTTCTCATATACCAGAGGCTTGGAGGTGCTCATGAGCAGGGCGCGCACCAGGGAGTTGGTGTCAGCCCCGTCGGCCTTACCCATGCCATCGGCGGAGAGCACATACTCCTTGACCAGGGCGGACACACCGGCCAGGTTGGGGGAGGCCATGGAGGTGCCGCTCATCAGGCCGTAGGTGCCGTCGTCCATGGTGGAGTAGATGTTGCCGCCGGGGGCGGTGATGTCAGGCTCCAGGGTCAGGGAGGGGGTGACGCCCCAGGAGGAGAAGGTGCTCATCTGGTAGGCAGAGTCGCTGGCGATGAGAGCCTGGTCCGCACCCACGGTGAGGGTCAGGTCGGGGTCCTCCTCCAGAGCGGAGAGGATGTAGGCGCCGTCTGCCATGGTGATGGAGGCACAGGGCATGGTGACGGGGCAGTCGGTCATGTCCATGATGATGGTGCCGCTCTCGTTGTTGTACACCAGGCAGGCCACAGCCCCGGCGTCCTGGGCGTTCTGGCACTTCTCGGTGAAGGCGATGACGCCGCGCTGCACCAGAGCGATTTTGCCGGACACGTCCACGGAGGCGAAGTCCTCCACAGTGCCGGTGCCGGGCACGGCTACCACCTCATAGGGGGTGTCGGCCAGGGTGTTCAGGGGTGCGTTGACGCCGCTGCCACCGTTTTGATAGGCGATCTTATAGTTGTCGCCCACAGTGATGTAGTCGGACATGTAGTAGGCGTTCTCCACACTGGCCACAGACAGGGCGTTGGCGTAGGCGCCGGGGTTGCCCAGCACGCCGTTGTCCGGGTTGGAGGTGAGGTTGGCGTTGAGGCCGAAGGTGTTGCCCTGGCCCATGGTGTCGGAGTTACCGGCGGAGATGCACAGCACGGTGCCGGTCTCGGCCACCCGGTCAAACACCTCATCCACCCAGTCCACGTCGGTGGTAAAGCCTGCATTGGAGCCCAGGCTCATGTTGATCACGTCGGCGCCCAGGATCATGGCGTCCTCCATGCCGGCCACCCAGTCCTCGGTGTAGGCGCCGCCGTTGGTGCCGAACACCTTCATCACCATCAGCTGGGCGTTGGGGGCCACACCCACCACCTCGGACTCGTCCACCTTGTTGGCGGCGGCGATGCCGGCCACGTGGGTGCCGTGGTCGCCCTCGGTGTCGTTGTCATGGGTGATGTCCAGGCTGTTGTCCACGTAGTTGAAGCCGTAGGCAACCTTGGTGTTGTAGTACAGATCGGCGCTGGTCAGGCCGCTGTAGCGTTCATAGGCGTTGAGGCTGGTGAGCACGCTGTCAATGTCGGCCTGGGTCAGGCTGGTGTCGGTGAGCACTTCGTCGGGGAGAGCGGCGAAGTTCTGGTGATCGGTGTCCAGTCCGGTGTCGATGATGGCAATTTTCATGCCCTCACCCTTGTAACCCTGGGCCCAGGTGTCCTCACGGCCAATCATCTGGCCGTCGGAGATGGTCCGGGGATAGACAATGTTGGAAGAAGTGGTCTCGTCGGTGGAGCAGGGCTCGTACACGGTCTGCATGACCACCTTGTCCACGCCGTCCACGGACTCAATGTCGGACAGCTTGCCATAGGGCACGGTGGCAGCCACGCCGTTGACCAGCCAGCTGTACTGGTAGGACACGGTGAGGTCGTCCCCGTCCAGAGCGGTCTCCTCGATGTCGGCGATGACCTTATCCTGGGCGGCCTTGATCTCTTCCATCTGGGCTGCGGTGTCGTTGGAGTACACAGCGGCGCTGTTGGCGGAGACCACGGAGTCGCCGTCCATGACAATGATGACCCGCACATCCTCGTCAGGAGAGATGGCGTCGTCCAGATTGTCCTGGGTCACGGCGTCGTCCCGGGTCAGGTCCAGGTCGTAGTCGGAGCCGTCCAGCTGCTCCACTTCCACACCGTTGGTCTGGGAGGTGGAAGTCTCGTTGGAGTCCGCGCTGGCGGCAAAGGCGAAGGGGGCATTGCCCACGGTGACAGAAAGGGCCAGGCTCCCGGAGAGAACCAGGGCCAACAAACGGTTCAGTTTCATTTTGCAGCCCTCCTCTTAGCGTAGATGCCGAAGCCGGCCAGGACGGCCACACACACGGCAACCAGGGCCACATACAGGGTCAGGTTGGCGGTGTCGCCGGTCTCGGGGCGCTCGGTGTTGTCCCCGTCGTCACCGCCCTCGGGGGTGTTGGTGGGGTTGGCGCTGGGGGCGGGCTCGGTGGGCTCCTGGCCCACGGCCACGGCCTCACCCTGGGCGTCGTTGGCGGTGCCGGAGACAGTCAGGTCGTCCGCGGCCACGTCGGTGCCCTGGAAGTTCACCTGGAACAGGGCGGTGAGGTCCTCCTGGGCCTGATAAGTATCCGGGGCCACCCAAGAGATCTTGAGCACGCCCTGGTCAGCCTGGGTGTCATTGACGGCGTACATGGCCACGTACTGGGAGTACTGGTCGTTGTCGCCCTCAAAGTCACAGCCCACATAGGTCAGCTTGTCTGCGTCGAAGGTCACGTCGATGACGCCGTCGGTGACCACAGCGTTGGTCTCGATCACGGCGACGACTTCGCCGGAAGTCTCGTCCACATCGGCCCACAGCGCATCGCCGCTGGCGGCAGAGGCCTGGCCCGCCAACACAGCGCAGCTCAAGGCGGCCGTCAGCATCAGGCTGAGTGCTTTGTTGATGCGTTTCATTGGTATCCTCCTTATGTATATTTTTGTATCAAAAGGTCTGCACGAAACCGGGCCAGGGCGTCTATCCTCTCTCTTCTCCCTGAGGGTATATGTCCAGGCTCTGTCTGGCGTTCCTTGGTACAAACAAAATAGAACTCCCGCCGATGGTCAGTACTGCACTGCGTCAGAGGACAGGGCGGGGTTGGACACCGTCCAGGTGCCCTCAATCCCAGCGTCCACCTCGGCCCACAACAGCCAAGTGGCCATGTCGGCGGTGCCCGCCTGATCGTCCCCGGGGGCGCTGTGGTAGAGCACCACCTGGTTTCCGGTGTCAGTTTGGCGGATGGAGTCGATTTCCACGTCCACGGAGCCGGAGGACACCGACTCGGTGACCACCACCAGGGCGTGGTCCTGGAAGTAGTCCTCGTCGTATTCCTTCAGCTCCTCATAGGCGGGCAGCTGATCCACGGAGGTGATGTAGTGCACCGAGCTCTCATTGCCATTGTAGGTGATGCGCAGCTTG
This sequence comes from Pseudoflavonifractor sp. An187, assembly GCF_002160275.1. Classification (NCBI taxonomy): domain Bacteria; kingdom Bacillati; phylum Bacillota; class Clostridia; order Eubacteriales; family Oscillospiraceae; genus Pseudoflavonifractor; species Pseudoflavonifractor sp. An187. The sequence goes on from NZ_NFKG01000030.1 coordinate 9,016, forward strand.
CCCCGGGCCTCCTCGTCCACGGCGTCGCCGGGTATGGGGGCGAAGTCGTCGCCGCCAATGACGTTGCCCACCCCAGGGGTGCTGGTGGGCTGGCTGGAGGTGTTGGCGGAATCGGACACCGCCGTGCCGGGGGATGTGGTCTGGCTGGGCTGGGAACAGCCGGAGAGCAGCAGGCAGAGCACACACCCTGCGCTGAGTAGAGATTTCAAAGGAACCATGACAGCCTCCTGTAAAAATATGCATATGTATTCATTCAACCGATGTTTAATCTATCACTGGGGCCTACCCCTGTCAATCGTGTTCTGACAATTCATGGCCGATTCTTACAATTTTGTCCATTGTGCGCATAAAGTGTGGAGGATAACCAAAGAAAAAGGTCCATCGGAAACTTTCCGATGGACCTTGCAAGATAAAAATTTAGCATTTTATCACTTTATCAAAAAGAAGAAGGGCGATATGCCAGGATATGGGGGGAAGTGGGTATTTGGGCAAAAATACTATAGGAATGAATTTTTACAAAAAAGATGTCTTAATCGTCTATGTGACGCCAGAAACTTTGAAAGAGCTGTTTGTCGCAGCCTCTTTTATTTGGGTGCTTATCAGCATGTTTTGCTTCGATTCATGGGCCAAAACGGCAGCAGTCCCACACATACCCCAATCAGAGCCGGGACCACCCAGCCCAGCCCCAGGGTGTACGGGGGCAGATATAGCCACACTTTTCAGGGTGTGCTACAATTCCGGCTGCCATCTGCTCCACAAAGGTATAACACACTAGACTTTCCGGGGAAAGTCGTGTGCCACGAAACCGCCGGTTTCTTTGGATTCTTCCGGTCAAAGGGGAACTCTATCCCCTCTGAACACCCCAGACAAAGGAGAACGCTGTTCCCCTTTGAAATCCCCTTGCCAATAGGGATGCTGCTCGCCTCTATTGGATGCCCCAGAGCAATAAGTAAGCAATTTCCTTTGACAGCAGGCTACATCACAGCCTACCAAATGTTTCGAAAAATGTAGTTGAAAAAACACTGTATCAATCAGCATATTTCTTGAAATTCTCAGCTTGCTCCATTACTTTTTCAAAAACCTCTTCGTCCCACTCAGGGGGATATCCGTTCTGATATAGCAAGACAGTCAATTCCATATTGAGTTGATTTTTAATATCATCTCTGGTAGACCAATCAGCAAATTGGGCTTTATCATCAACAAGTTCCTTGATTTTCTTAGCCAATACCACACATTTTTCATCGGCATACGGAAAACCGTGGTCATCTCGCACTTTGACAAGAATGTCATAAAAAGCCTTCTCTTCAAAACTAATTCCCATCTTTTGAAAAGAGGACTGATCTTCTTGCAAATCCCTTAAAATTTGTAGCAGTTGGTCGGACAGATCATTTACAAAATCAGAAACCACCTCGTTGGTAAATACCAACTTATCTCTGCTGTTATAATCATCAACTACTTTGCGGAGGCGCTCATCAAACTCCATAGCTTTCACTTTATTAGTGCGCCCATAAGCGCTAATAGCTTTACGGAGCAATTTCAAGAGTGCATTGAATTTTGTGATTGGAAGCTTTACCGTATTCAGTTGTTCAATAAATTCATCGCTGAACAGGTCAACCGACTTGTGTTCATCTACAACATTTTCAATTCCAGTACAGGCAATAGCCTCGCGAACCATATTTTCTACAACTTGGTTCATCGCTTCGGCGTCAGGGGCATTCCCTTTGGTTTGCTTGTAAATGATAGATCGGATAGCGAGATAAAACTGAGCTTTTGCCGTTTCTTCATCTGTCAGCTCACCAGAGGGAAAGCAGATATTGTAAGCACTTTTCAACCTTCGAGACAATCCCATAAAGCGCGTTTCGGTGTCTTTCCGACTTTGAACGTACTCTGCCGCACTATTTAAACAATTCAGCCTTTCTAGGGGTTCACCAGTAAAAAATTTACTTGCATTAAATCCAAGCAGCAAATCATCAATCATTTTCAAGTGATTGCGAAAAATGCCAATTGTAATATCAAGTTCATCCACTGGACTTTCTTGTTGACCACCATATTTTTTTATGGCTTCCATCATGTCATTCTTGATACCAATATAATCTACAACCAAGCCTTTGTCTTTGCCATCAAAAACACGGTTTACGCGAGAAATTGTTTGGATAAGGGTGTGCTTTTGCAGAGGTTTGTCAATGTACATAACAGCCAAAGATGGCACATCAAAACCAGTAATCCACATATCAACAACAACAGCAATTTTGAAATTGGAGTTATCATTTTTGAATTGCTTGTCCAGCATCTTGCGGTATTCTTTTGTTCCGCAAGCCTCATACAACTCCTTTTCGTCATTAGCCCCTTGTGTTGCAACAAGGTTAATTTTCGGGAGGGGAGACAACTTATCTAGTTGTTCTTTTGTCAGATCATTTTCGTTCTCTGCACGACGTTTTTCTCCCCAGGCAGGACGAATTGCAAGGATATCTTTTAGAAGACGAAATGCTACACCTCGATCGGCACAGACAATCATTGCTTTTTGTACAACGTGTGGCTTCTCAGCGCAAAGAGCTTCATAATGCAGGACAATATCCTCAGCTAATTTTTTTAGGCGATCCGGGTGGCCTAGAATAGCCCGCATTCGTGCCATAGCTTTTTGGCTTGCTTCAATTTGCTCGGTCGTAGAACCTTGTTCAGCACAACTTTCGTAATATTTCTGTATTCCTTTGGCCTGCTCATCTGAAAGAATAACACGCGCCAAACGCGGCTCATACGCAATGCGAACTGTAATGCCATCGTCACTGGATTCTTTCATGGTATAGCTGTCTACCACATCGCCAAAAACGGCTATTGTCTCATCAATTGGTGTTCCGGTAAAGCCGCAATATGTAGCATTTGGAAAGCTATCTCGCAAATATTTTGCAAAACCATACGTAGTAAATACGCCCTTCTCTGTCTTTTTCAGCTTCGAACCAACACCAGTTTGAGTACGATGAGCTTCATCGGAGATACAGATGATGTTGCTCCGAGCAGACAAAAGGCCAATCTTCTCACAAAACTTTTGAATAGAGGTTATATAGACTCCACCGCTAGGTCTATCCCTCAATGTCTCAGCAAGATCTGCACGAGATTCAATACTCCTCACGTCATCTTCGTGGAGGTACTTTTTCGCTGTTGCAAATAGTTCCGCTGTCTGCGTATCCAAATCTTCACGGTCAACGATTATTACTATCGTCGGATTGTTAAAGGCATCAGGATCGCGTAGGGCAATCATCCGCGACAGAAATAGCATAGTATAAGTTTTGCCGCATCCCGTTGCACCAAAATACGTGCCACCTTTACCATCTCCTTCTGGCCGGAGATGCCGCTTAATATTTTCCAGCATTTTGTTGGCTCCGAAAAACTGGGGATAACGGCAAACAATAGCCTCGCTTTTCTTGCTATCGTCTGGATAAAACACAAAATCGCGCAGCACACGAAGGAGGCGCTCTTTTGCAAAAGCACCTTCAATCATCGTAAATAGCGAGCTTACACCGTTTGAAACTTTATCTTGTTCATTGGCTTTATTCCAGGCATAATAGTATGGGTAGGGCGTAAAGATGCTGCCCATTTTTGTGTTGGCTCCATCGCTGATGACCGATAGGAAGCAATACTTCATCAGTTTTGGAATATCCCGAGTATAGCGAATAGTAATCTGTTCCCAAGCGTCATGGGCATTCGCATCCTCATTGATTGCTGACTTAAACTCAAAAATGGCAACCGGGATACCGTTAATAAACACAAGCAAGTCCGGTCTGCGCAGACGCTCGCCCTGTACGGAGTACTGATTCACCACTTTGAAAATGTTATTCTCCGGGTGGTCGAAATCAATGTAATCAATATGAAGCGCCACCTTGCTCAGATCGTCCCGCTGCAGATCAAACCCTTCATTAACTAGCCAGAAAGCAGCACGGTTTCCCTCATAAAGTGGAGACGCTGGGATGAGGGCCAACTGATTGATGATCTTCCGTGTTTCGGTTTCGCTCAGGCCTTCATGGGCATACCGCCCCTGTAAGAAGGAACGCAAATCCTCTTCCAGCAGGATATCTTCATACTGCCGGTGAATTTTCTCCCCGTGGACATAGATATAGTCTTGCTGCTGGAATATCTCAATGATAGCCACCTCCAGCTGTGCTTCTGTAAATTGTCCTTTTACAAATTCATAGTCCACGTGATAACCTCCCTTACTGCAGATATTGGATTGCCAGAGCAATCAATGACAGGCAACGATTAAAAAAGTAATCGTAATAACGAACATCGGTAATATCTACTCGATTGGTTTCATGGTGCCTAATTCGAAAATGATTTCCGATGTCTGTAAGAGCTTTGAACTCAGCGTTGAATAGCGACTCATAGGCATCTTGCCCATTAGACATACTCTGAATAATCTTTTCTATCGACTTCTTTTTGTCTAAATCTGTATAGTATGTCTTTAAGCGTTCTAGCACATCCCACAACTTTTCAACTGCATCTTTATGTGCTTGTAAATTGGGTTGCATATGATTTTCTACGGCGAGGTCAAATAGTTCTTTCAGGCCAGGTTCCTTAATCTGTTCACTTAGCATTATAATTTCCGGCGATAAGACTTCGTGTTGGGCCAACTGCTCAACAAGGCCACGATCTGTTAAGCGAAAGGAAAGATTATCTTTCTGAAAAACAGCGTTAATGGCTTCTTGAAATGGTCCCTTTTCTCCCACAGATAGTTCATCATATTGAAATTCGACTACATCAAAAATAAACGGCGTAAAATAATTTGCTAATAATTCCGATGCAGGACAAGGAGAGAACATGGCTCCGCGCAAATCAATTACAGGAATATCCATGAACTCATTTAAGCGGTTGACTGCAACATTTAATGCATCCGTTGTTTCTGTCCAGTTGTCATACCGATTGGGACGATACAATATTGGTTCTGCAAAATCTGTCATGACGCTGCAAATATGCTTCTTAGCCTTATAATCAACATGGTTACTAATATTATCAACCGACTGACCATGTCCATAATCAATCAAGTCTTTGTATCTTTTTGAAAACAAATTCTCCGGAAGCAAAGGTCTGTCCGGCTCAACATATTCTCGTGCTCCATAGACATCACGACCTGATATGTGCTGTGCAGGATACAACTCATATCCATCAACTCGAAGTAAACTATTAAATTTTTGAAGATACTGTTTCCATGGAGCTTTCTCATTTCTTACTGCAGGATGAAGCATTTCACACATGAACCGTAGTAATGTCTCATCGCCATCGCCCGGACGTAAGTTGAATCGCTCGTCCTCAAAAAACCAACACTCTTCTTCATAATCCCCCCATCTGAGATGACAACTGATATCATCATATGCAGTTCTGTATCGACTATCATGGGATGGCAATTCTTTCAAATTGTAAAGTCTGGATAAAAATCCGAGTGTATTAAGCCGTCCAGAATATGGCATTATCACTGTACGTTCGGTAATATATTCTCCGGAACTGCTATCATATTCCTCTTCATCTAGTTCTACCGAGAAACCGCTTTTAATAATATCTACAATATCTCGTCTTGTGATTTCAGATATTTTGTCCATTCTCTGCCTCCTCCAATGAACCTTTAATTAGGATCGGGCATACATTCTTGACTTGCACTTTAAGCTGTTCATTAATTTCCTTGCGCAATAGGTAGGCGGTATAAATATTAACAATATACTGCTGAATTTTGATGTCTGGAATGGGAATCTGAACATCACACATTTCGGACCAATCAAATGTTTCCCTGGCACTTCCCCATGAGTGGAAGCGAGCATAACGGTCAAATTCTGCACGATTTAAAAATATTTGCAAGTACCCAGGACAAAGCTTTTCTGTGTTATTAATGCAGAAGACAACATATGATGAAGAACAGATAAAGGTTCTTTCAGTGTTATTATATGCTAATGAAATTTTCTCTCCATTTCGAGATGTAACCGTTACATACGCAAAATAATCAGGACTAACAATATAGTATGGTTTTAGTGAAACACCCGTCATATCAGCTTTGGTAGGAATAAATGTTTTCTGAATAGAAATGCCTCGAACATCATCGGCGCAAAATTCTAAATCTGCATTTCTTTCATCAACCAAATCTAAATATGGGCCAATTCTCTCTGGATCAATTTCCACTTTTAATTTATCAATATATGCATCGCATATTAATTTTAAATCCTCCAGTGCACTTTCATAGCAACGTTGATTTTCCAGCATAGCATTGTAAATATCCACATACTTGTGTTGGATCTCAATGGGCGGCAATTCTATATCAATATCGCACATATCTTCCCACGAAAAGGTTTCACGAGCAGAACCCCAAGAATTAAAACGGGCATACCGATCAAATTCCGAACGGTTGAAATATATAAACAGATAATCGGAAAGCAAGATATCCGTACGAGCCACCTCAAAAACCACATATGAAGAAGAGACAATATAGGTATTCTCAGTATCATTATGGGCGATAGTAATTTTTTCGCCGTTTCTGGATGTTACTGTTACATACGCAAAAAAGTCTGGCTTCACCAAAATGTATGGCTTTAACGAGACTCCAGTCATATCAGCCTTGGTTTCAATAAATACCTTTTGGATAGAGATGCCCTTTACATCTGCAAGTGTATAACGTGAATCGGAATTGCGCTCATCATGCAGACGAAGCAAGTCTCCTAATTTATATTTAATCGATGCCATAGCCAATCCCCCTGAAGGCATCTTTCAGCATGGACTGTGAGAGTTCTTCTGAAGCCATCAGCAGACGCATTTCATCCTGAATTCGAGCCATTTCTTTTTCATAGTCAATGTCCAAATCACGATCGATAAATTCAATATATTTGCTGGGAGCGAGAGCCCAATCCTTTTCCTCAATAGAAAGGTCATTCGGATCTACTTTATCCCTTTTCAATACCTTAACAGCCTTGCATAGCTCCGGCACATCCTGATATAAAGATGTGTCGGTTGATTGCCAGCTGTTATAAATTCGTTTTGCTTCAGCAATTTGCTCATCAGTCAAGACAGTCTTTTTCTTCTTTTTCCCTTTATCGATGACAATCTCTTCAACATTACTATCCCAACGGCGTAGATCCATAAACAAAACTTCACCGCTGCGATCTCGTAATTGGCGTCCATTCACGGTTCGGACCGTTTTATTCATATTAACAATCCAGAGAGTCACCGAAATATCGGTGGTATAAAACATATCACGCGGCAGGACAATAATTGCTTCTATTTTATCATTCATCAAAAGGCGTTTCCGATTCTCATATTCATCGGGATCGTTTAATGCACCATTTGCCAACAGAAAACCAGCGATACCATGATTAACATCCAATTTAGAAATAATATGAAGAATCCAAGCGTAGTTTGCATTGGAAACACGAGGAACTACATAACCATCCCACCGGGGATCGTCTAACAATTCATCTTCGCCACGCCACCCTTTGAGATTAAAGGGTGGATTTGCCATGATAAAATCAAATTTTCGATCTTTGTGTTGATCGTCCGTAAATGTAGAAGCGTTCTTTTCGCCTAAATCATGTGAAATTCCTCGAATCGCCAAATTCATCTTACAGAGTCGCCAGGTGTCCGGTACGCTTTCTTGACCAATAACAGAAATGTTGGTTCGATTCCCTTGATGGCGTTCGATAAATTTATGCGATTGCACAAACATTCCGCCGGAACCACAGCAGGGATCATAGACTGTTCCGCTAAATGGCTCAATCATTTCTGCGATCAGCTTTACCACACAAGCGGGCGTATAGAATTCGCCATCTTCCTTGGTGCCACTAGCAGCATAAATCTGCAAAAAATACTCATAAACGCGACCGATAAGATCTTCTTCATGAAATCGAGTCTCTGAGATTTTATTAACCTCATCGATCAATGCTTTCGTTTTTTCCTTAGGGGCACATAAAGTCGCATAGAAATTTTGCAGCAACGCTCCTTTCAGAGAAGGGTTGGCTTCCTCAATATCAGCCATTGCCTGATCCAAAATCACGGCAATATCATTTGCCCCCGCATTCTTGACAATGTAGGACCAACGCGCTGTATCTTTTAGATAAAATACATTTACCGCATTATAGAAAGAAGGCTTCTCTAGAAACACGGGAATATCGCCATACTGTGCTAAAAGCTCCGCACGGCGTTTGTCGAATTTATCTCCAGCAAATTTCAAAAATGCCAACCCAATCACGGCATCCCTGTTCTTCTCCATGCTACCAACACCACGTAAGGCCACGCGGCAGTTCCACAGAACTGTTTCCAAAGTTATCTCTTTATCTTTTTTAGTGGCCTTAGCCATAGTCTAATACCTCATTTCAACTTATTATAACAACCCAGTATAATTGTACCCTAGATGAGCGCGACCGTCAACAAAGGGAATCAATCGCAAACAATTCTAAAATCATACTATTTTACTAGCAATACAGGCTTGAATTAAAGACCGACCGCCATCATAGCAGTTGGTCTTTAATCAAGAAACGATCCCTATTCAAGCATTTGAAAATGCTTCAGTGCCTCCATAATCGCCGCTTCCTTTTCCGGCGGACACTGCGGCACTTTTGTATCTTCCTTCTTTGAAAGGTTATAGTTCTGTCCCACATCCAGCCCGCACTTCCGTTTGACCTGGGAGATATACAGGCTGGACACTTTCAAGCCATACTTCTCCAGCACATACGCTTTGATCTCGTCATAGGTAGCCTTGCTCTCCGCCGCAGTCAAATCCAGCTCATCCAGATTCAACTCCACCTCTATATGCTGCTTGGCATTAAGTTTGGACAAAAGTACAACCGTCTCCACATGCGCCGTTCTCGGGAACAAATCCACCGCCTCCGCTCGCTGGGCCACGTAGCCCAGAGCGGCAAACCGCTTCAAGTCCCGGCCCAGGGTGGCGGGGTCACAGGATACATACACCACCCGGGGGGGCGCCATGCGGGCGATGGTGTCCACCACGTCGGGGGCCAATCCCTTCCGGGGCGGGTCCACCACAATGACGTCGGGGGTGATGCCCTCCTGCTCCAGCTGGAGGGCCAGCTGGGAGGCGTCGCCGCACAGAAAACGGGTCTTGTCCGCCAAGCCGTTGCGCCGGGCGTTTTCCTTGGCGTCCTCAATGGCCTGGGGCACCACTTCCACCCCGATGACGTTTGCGGCATGTTCCGCCATGGTCAGGGAGATGGTGCCAATGCCGCAGTACAGGTCCACCACTGTCTCAGTGCCTGTGAGGCCCGCAAACTCCACCGCCCGGCTGTATAACACCTGGGTCTGGGGCTGGTTGATCTGGAAGAAGGAGGGGACAGACAGCCGGAAGGTGTGGCCGCACAGGGTCTCCTCCAGCCAGTCTTGGCCCCACAGGGTGTGGTACTCGGTGCCCAAAATCACGTTGGTTTTCCGGGTGTTTACCGACAAAACTACACCCACTAACGTGGGCACGGCGGACTTCAACGCCTCCACCAGTTCGGCAGCGTGGGGCAGTTTTTTTCCGTTAATAATCAGGCAGCACAGCACTTCCCCGGCCTGGTTGGTGCGCAGATACAGGTGGCGCACCAGCCCCTTCCCCGTCTTTTCCTGGTAGGGAGGGATGCGGTACTGGTTCATCCAGTCCGCCACCACCTGGCGGCACAGGCTGTCCACCTGAGGCTGGAGGTGACAGTGGGGAATGTCAATGACCTGGTGGGTGCGGGAGCGGTAGTAGCCGATGCCGTCCCCGCTCACCGGGAATTGTACCTTATTGCGGTAGCCCTGGGTGTTTTCTGCCCCGTGAATGGCGGACACAGGCAAGGTAAGACCGCCCAGGCGGTGGAGGGCGTCCTCCACCCGCTGGCGCTTGGCGCAGAGCTCTTCCTCATAGGTCATGTGGCGGAACTGGCAGCCCCCGCACTGGCGGTAGTGAGGGCAGTCCGGCTCGATGCGGGCGGGGGATGGGGTGCGCAGGGTGGCGATATGGGCCCAGGCGGCGTTGTGGCCCACGTGCTCGATGCATACGTCCGCCTCTTCGCCCCGGACCGCCCCGTGGACAAAGACCACCATGCCGTCAATGCGGGCCACGCCGGTGCCGTCGCTGGCATAGCTTTCGATATGGGCGGGGTAAATCTTCCCTTCTTGCAGTGCCATGGCGGTCATCTCCCTTCTGCGGCGGCCTGGGCCGCCTGCTGCTTGTGCAGCTTGTGGAGCTGCTTTTTCCGGCGGTTGGAGAAGCGGTCCTCCTCGCTGTAAATGCAGCCACAGTATTTTTGCATATACAGGCCCAACGCCCGGGCCTGCTCCTGTCCGTCCCTGAATCGGGGACGGAAGTCGTAGGGCAGAAAATCCACCCCGTATTTTTTGCCCACTTTTGCCCCAATCTCGCACATCAGCTCCCGGTTTTGATAGGGAGAGATGAGCAGGGTGGAGGTGAAGGCGGAAAAGCCCCGCTGGGCTGCGGTTTTGGCGGTCTCCTCAAAGCGGCGGGCGTAGCACCAGGAGCACCGGGCGTCCGAGTTGGCGGCCACGGCGGCGGTGAACTCCCGCAGACCGTAGTCGTCCAGCTCTACCAGGGGCAAATCAATGTCCTGGGCGTACTGGCGCAGGGTGTCCCGGCGGGCCTTGTACTCCAGGAAGGGGTGGATGTTGGGGTTGTACCAGAAGCCGGTGGGGGCATGGCCCTCCTCCCGGAGTTGCTGAATGCAGGCCACCGAACAGGGGGCACAGCAGATGTGAAGAAAAATATTCATAGACGCTCCTTTAAGCCCATGGCAGTGGGATGAATGGGCCTTTTTGACGTGTTTTCTGTCATTATACCATGTCCCTTCTCACCCCGCAACAAAGAGGACGGGGCAGAAGGGCAGGGCTTCCCAGAAACATACATTTACTTTTGCATGCAAAAGTGTTAGGATAGAGTTACCCGAAATTTGTGGAATGAACACGAGTGCGGACAACCAGGCCCGCCGACGGTAAGCGGAGCCCAACAGAGGAGGAGATAACATGCGGTTTTGTGAGTATTGCGGCGCACCCCTGGAGGATGGGCAGCTGTGCACCTGCCCCCAGGCCCAGCAACAGCAGCAGGAGCCACCCACGACCCAGCCGGAGAGCGCTCCGGTGGAGCAGACCCCGCCCCAGCAGCCCGCCACCCCGCCGGAAGAGCAGGGGTACAGCTACGGACAGTCCCAGGGCGACCAGACAACCCCCGAAGAGCAGCAGCCGGAGCCTATGAGCCAGCCGTCGGAACCCAGCGGCCAACCGCCGGAGTACAACTACCAGCAGCCGGGAGCTGACACCCAGCAGAATAGCTATGGGTATCAACAGCAGCCCTCTGGGTACGGCTATCAACAGCCCGGACCGCAGCAGCAGTCTGGCTATGGCTATCAGCAGCAGCCCGGCGGATATGGCTACCAGCCCCAGGGCGGGCAGGGCCAGCCGGGGAGCCAGAACGCCCAGCAGTTCGCCCAGATGGGCCGACAGGTGCGGGACACCACGGTCCACGCGGCCAAGAGCCTGAAACCCTTCTTTGCCCAGTATTGGGCTTCCCCCGTCCAGGCCATCCGTACCGCTGTGGCAGAGAAGAACCTCACTGTGGCGGTGACCCTCTCGGTGATCCGGGTGGTGGTGGTCATTGCCTTGCTGTGGAATGTGGTGGGCCAGGTGGCTGGCAGCATCCGCAGCACAATCGGGCCTTTGAGCAGCCTGGGCAATCTGATGGGCAGCAGCTCCGTTATGACCGTGCGGGGCAACCCCCTGGGCAGCATCCTGTTTGGCCTCATCATTGCAGTGGTGGGCATGGCCCTGTTTACCCTGGTGCTCTTTGCCCTTACCCGCATCTTTAAAAGCGGCGGCAGCATTCTGGACATGTACATCGCCAACAGCGCCAACGGCGGCGTGACCACTGTGGTGCTGTTTTTGGCCTTTGTGTGCGCCTTCTTCTCTCTAAATGTGGCCGTGGGTCTGGTGGTTCTGGCCTGCTTCACAGCGGTGGTGTGCGGCAGCTTGTCCGCCCAAGCGGTGTGCGGCGACCAGAGCAGCGGAATGTTCTGGCTGTGCTACCTGGGTGGTATGCTGGTGATCCTGGCGGTGAGCTGGTGGATTGTTCCCCCCTGTGTGATTCAGACGGTGGGCGGCATCACCCTGACCTTGGATGGCAGTAGTATCACCATCCGGGAGTTCCTGGAGAGATTCCTGTCCAACGGGCTGGCTGGCCTGTTCTCTCAGTTGTTCTACTAAGTATAAAATGGATAAAAGATGTGTCGCAAAAACGAACGTTTTTACGGCACATCTTTTTTATGCACAACGATATGAAAGGGCTAAACATGAGGAGGCTTCAAGGTGACTCTGTTTCTTCCGTTGAAACTTGTGGCAATTCCTCATTATAGGGAAAGTAATCCCAGCCCAGTATGACCTTTTCATTGATTTCGCCGCTGCTGCCGTCAGGATAGAAGTACCAAAACTTCCCCTTTTCATAGGCGGCTTCCGTGGAAATGGTATCGCCGTAGTCATCCCGATATTTCAGAATGATATAGCTGGCCTCTCGTGGCCGTGTTTTCTGCGGATGCTTCCAAATCAGAATGGAAAAATCATCAACGCCTAAAATCTGTTTCAGCTTATATTGCCGAATTTTTTCGGCCAATTCATTCAGTCCGCCAACGGTGCTGTCCATCTCTATTCGCCCCTATTTATTTTTTAAATTGTCCTGTCATAAGACAACTTGTTTTGAAAAATAGTATAGCTTAACGGTATGTCCTGTGTCAAGACAAGGGGTGATGGGCAATTGGCAAGAATCATTGACGGCAAAGCTATGAATCTGGTAGGGGACAAAGTGAAAGAATTGCGACTTGCCAGAGGCATGAGTCAGCAGGCGGTTTCCAATCAACTGGAGACCATGGCCATTTATGTCTGCCGTGGGTCCATTTCACGCATTGAGGACAAGACTCGGACGGTGACAGACATCGAGTTATATGGTCTATCCCGAGTGTTGGGCGTGAAGATGGAAGAACTGGTTCAAGTACCAGAATGATATTGTTTTATGAGCGAAAAAAGTCAGTGATATCCGCCGCGGTGGCGGATATCACTGACTTTTTTAATACACTGCTATGTGTGGTTAGGACTTTTTACCCTTCTGGGCCTTCATGCGCTGCTCATGGTTGAGGATGCGCTTGCGCAGACGCAGGTTCTCGGGGGTGACCTCCAGAATCTCGTCGTCGGCCAGGAACTCCAGGCACTGCTCCAGGGAGAGAATGCGGGGGGGCACCAGGCGCAGGGCCTCGTCGGAACCGGAGGCACGCATGTTGGTCAGCTGCTTTTTACGGCAGACGTTGACGGTGATGTCCTCCATCTTGGGGCACACGCCCACCACCATGCCCTCATACACGGGCACACCAGCGCCGATGAACAGAGCGCCACGGTCCTGAGCGGAGAACAGGCCGTAGGCCACGGACTCGCCGGTCTCGTGGGCCACCAGGGAACCGGTGTTGCGGCGCTGAATCTCGCCCTTGTAGGGCACGTACTTCTCGAAGACGGAGGCCATGATGCCCTCGCCCTTGGTGTCGGTCAAGAACTCGTTGCGGTAGCCGAACAGGCCACGGGAGGGGACCAGGAACTCCAGCTTCATGCGGCTGCCCACGGGGGTCATGGAGAGGAACTCGGCCTTGCGGGCGCCCAGCTTCTCCATGACGGCGCCCACGTTGTCGGCGGGCACGTCGGTGACCACGCGCTCCACGGGCTCGCACTTGACCCCGTCGATCTCCTGGTAGAGCACACGGGGGGGAGAGACCTGGAACTCGTAGCCTTCCCGGCGCATGGTCTCAATGAGGATGGACAGGGACATCTCGCCACGGCCCGCCACGTTGAAGGAGTCGGTGGAGTTCTCCACCTCGGTCACCCGCAGGGACACATCCTTGAGGGTTTCCCGGAACAGGCGGTCCCGGAGCTGGCGGCTGGTGACGAACTTGCCCTCACGGCCAGCAAAGGGAGAGTCGTTGACGGAGAAGGTCATCTCCAGGGTGGGGGCGGAGATCTTCACAAACTCGATGGGCTCCACGGCGGAGGGAGCACAGATGGTGTCGCCGATGGTGATGTCGCCGATGCCGCTCATGGCGATGATCTCACCGGCGGCGGCCTCGGTGACGGGGGTGCGGGCCAGGCCGTCGAAGGTGTACAGGCTCACGGCCTTGGCCTTCTTGGACTCGTCGGGGTTGTGGTAGTTGCACACCACGATCTCCTGGTTCTGCTTAATGGTACCACGCTCAATGCGGCCAATGGCAATGCGGCCCACAAAGTCGTTGTAGTCGATGGAGGAGACCAGCATCTGGAAGGGAGCCTCGGTATCACACTCGGGGGCGGGAATGTACTCCAGAATGGTCTCGAACAGGGGCACCAGGTCGGTACCCACCACGTCGGGGGAGTAGGAGGCGGTGCCCTGACGGCCGGAGCAGAAGAGGGTGGGGGAGTCTAGCTGCTCGTCGGTGGCGTCCAGGTCCATCAGCAGCTCCAGCACCTCGTCCACCACCTCGTGGATACGCTGGTCGGGGCGGTCGATCTTGTTGACCACCACGATCACCCGGTGGCCCAGCTCCAGGGCACGGGAGAGCACGAAGCGGGTCTGAGGCATGGGGCCCTCGGCGGCGTCCACCAGCAGGATAACGCCGTTGACCATCTTCAGAATACGCTCCACCTCGCCGCCGAAGTCGGCGTGGCCGGGGGTGTCTACGATGTTGATTTTGGTATCCTTATAGTGGACGGCGGTATTCTTGGCCAGAATGGTGATGCCGCGCTCACGCTCCAGGTCGTTGGAGTCCATGACACGCTCCACCGTGGCCTGATTCTCCCGGTAGATGCCGCCCTGCTTGAGCATCTCGTCCACCAGGGTGGTCTTGCCGTGGTCAACGTGGGCAATGATGGCTACGTTTCTCAATTTCTCGTTTCGCATCTCTCGTTCTCCTTATTGTCTGGCTGTTTTGCACAGCCCATAAACTACCATGGGAATGTGGACACAATTCCCACATCCGATCAAAACACAGTCACTTATTATATCCCGAAATGTGTTGGATTGCAACGGCAGAAGGGGAGAAAAACCCGCCCGATTCCAGAAAAGTTCTTGTGCCGCATTGACAGTATCGGTGGAATTGGGTAGAATATACCAAGCGGCCATGGGTCGCCGGACAATTTGATATGCCTCCGTAGTTAAATGGATATAACAAGCCCCTCCTAAGGGTTAGTTGTGAGTTCGATTCTCGCCGGGGGTGCCAAAACCCGCCAAACTTCAAAAAAGTTTGGCGGGTTTTACTTCTTACTTATTCACTAATCACTCTTCACTATTCACTCAGGGAAAGCTAGATTAACCAGAGCTTTTCCTCGTTTTCTTGCGTAGCAGAGTGTTTGATACGCTCCACCATGAGAATGGGCAACATAAAATACCACAAGATTGCTGCGTTCGACCATTTCTCGATTTCGAATTTGAAACGCCTGTTTGGGATGTGCTTGGGCGGCAGTTTGGCACACCTCAATGTCGTCATAATATGCTTCAAAATCAAAGAGGTGGGTCTGGAGTTCCGCTGTGGGATAGGGAAGCATCCAAATAAGAGAACAAGCATCACTGTGAGTTTGAGACTGCCAACGCTTGATTGCGGCGGTGACCAAGAGGTCAAAGTCTCCATTGCGTCCTACTAGAAAATCTACATGCTGATGGTGTGTAAGTAGAGTAGAAATGAGCTGTTCTACCTTGGACTCAACAGAAGAAAAATCAGAAATAACTCGATGCCCAAAGAAACTGACGGTGTATATCGGTTCAGATGGAAACAAAGTCTCACCCCCAATGTGAAGAAGTGACTTTGCTTCATTATACATATACATTTACTTAAAGTAAAGGATTATGCAATTGTAGAAAATTATAATCCTGCTGTTTTGTTGTTAGCATAATAGCAGGAGGTGGTGGCATGTTCACGGAATTCCCAGAACGCTATATTACGTTAGGCTTAAAGATTGCGTACTACAGGAAAAAAGCAGGGCTGACCCAGGAACTTTTGGCGGAGCGGGTGGGCAAAAGTGTCAACTTCATTGCTCAGGTGGAGGGTACGGGAACCATCCGTGGCGTGTCTCTGGAGACCCTGTTCAAGATTGCCCAGGTGTTGGACATACCCCCGGCCAAATTGCTGGCGGACGATTGAGCACTAGGCTAGAATCAAACCAGAAAAAAATTCAGCCCGGACGGCGTTGTATGATATGCTCCCTCTATGAGAGACAGTGAAATAAAACACTGTCAATCATGGAGGGAGCATTGTCATGCCAAGGAAGCAAAAGTTATGTGTAGAAGAAAAGATCAAGATTATACGAGATTATCTCAAGGGACAGATCAGCATAAGTGAAGCGGCTCGGAGAGGCAAGGTTTCAGGTGAGACAGTCAATCAATGGATACGCAACTATGAGGCAGATGGGGTAGATGCATTTCTATCGCGCAAAAACCATGTGTACAGACCGGAGTTAAAGAGGCAGGCCGTGGAGGATTATCTGTCTGGCATAGGAAGTCTGGCAGATATTTGCAGAAAATATCATATTGGGAATCGTGCACAGCTCAGGGATTGGATAAAGGTGTATAATGCTCATGGAGATTTCAACTCCGTAAAACACTCAGGAGGAGGAAGCTACATGAAGCAAGGACGGGAAACCACGCAGGAAGAGCGTATCCAAATTGTTAGGGATTGCATTGCCAGTGGAAAGAATTACGGAGAAATGGCCTTGAAATACCAGGTTAGCTATCAACAGGTTCGGAGTTGGACTCTTCGGTTTGAACAGATGGGAGAAGCAGGATTGGAGGATCGGCGGGGCCGCCGGAAGAAAGACCAAACTCCTCGCACCGAACTGGAAAAAGCCCAAATTGAAATTGAGCAACTCAAGCACAAGCTATATCTGGCGGAAATGGAGAATGCACTGCTAAAAAAATTGGACGAGATCGAGAGGAGAGAGGCCTGGAAGAAGTGAGGCAGCGTCGTACTTATAAAGCCATTCAGGAGTGCCATGAAAATCAGGGGTACCCCATTGAGGTGGCGTGTAAACTGCTCCATGTCGCTCGTTCTGCCTATCATAAATGGGCTTCTGGAAAGTTGAGCCGCAGAGCTACGGAGAACGAGAAACTGGCGGATAAGATCGAGAAAATCTACTCCGAGAGCCCAGACAAAGGCTATCGGAGGCTGAACGATGACTTGCGCCACGACTACGGCATCCACGTCAACGACAAGAGAGTGCTGCGCATTTGCCGGGCCAGAGATATTCGCTCTACCGTGAAGTACAGCAATCACGGCTGTACCAGACGGGCCAAGAATCCTCAGTATCTAGCTGAAAACCTGTTGGATCGCCAATTCTATGCAGAAAAGCCGAATGAAAAATGGCTGACCGATGTGACCGAGTTTAAGTGGTATGAGGGAACTGAAGTACACAAGGTCTATCTCAGCGCTATTCTGGATCTCTATGACCGGCGCATTGTGGCCTTTGTGCTGGGGAATCGCAATGACAATCCTCTTGTATTCAAGACCTTTGACAAGGCTGTGAAGGCCAATCCTGGTGCTCACCCCTTGTTCCATAGCGACAGAGGGTTTCAGTATACCAACCGAACCTTCCACCACAAGCTTGTGCAGGCAGGAATGACACAAAGTATGTCCCGTGTGGCCCACTGCATTGACAATGGCCCCATGGAAGGGTTCTGGGGCATCTTAAAGCGGGAGCGTTACTACGGCAGACGATTTACCAGTAAGAAAGAACTTGTCCAGATGATTCAACACTATATCCACTACTACAACACCAGGAGAGTACAGCGCAACTTGGGCGTGCTGACGCCGATGGAGAAGCACGAGCTGTATCTCGCTGCATAAAAAGCGGCCAGCAGCACATAGGCTACTGGCCGGGAAAACTTTATATTTTTTCACTGTCCTCTTGACGGGGAGCAGTTCACAATTGCTTCCTCCGGGCTTCAGACTGTCGAAAAACTTCCAAAACATCCCCGCATCTGGTAAAATGGTATCAGATGTGGGGGTGTGCTTTATGGAGCAATGGAGAAAAGATTCACGAAAAGAGGCC
>NZ_NFKG01000031.1:0-26365 GCF_002160275.1 Pseudoflavonifractor sp. An187
TCATGGCATCGCTGAGGGCAGCCACAGCGGCATCCACGGTAGCCTGATCGTCCTCGGAGAGGCTGTTGTCAGCCATCACAGCCTGGGCATTGGCCAGGGCGGTGCGGAAAGTAGCCACGGACTCGGCGGTGTAGCCGTCCAGGTTGATGCCCTCGGCCTTGTTAATGAGGTCGTCCAGGATGGACTTGTCCGCCTTAAAGCGCTGGGCCAGAATGGCGTCCAGCAGGGCCTGGGCCACAGGCTGGATGTCCTCTTCCATGGCGTCACCGTCTGCGTCCACGTCCTTGGCGTTGGCCAGAGCGTCCACCAGCTGCGGCCAGTGGTCGGCCACATACTTGGTCTCGTCCATGGCCTCGGCTTTGGCAATGAGCAGGTTCAGCTCGTCCTTGTCGCCCTGCACCAGGCCCAGACCCCAGATGCCCTCCAGCAGGGCGTCCCAAGCGGCGTTCACCTCAGCCTGGGAGGGGTTCTCCTTGGCCAGCACGGCCTGGGCGCTCTCCAGAGCGGCCTCAAAGGCGGCCACGGCGGAGTCGGTGACGCCCTCGGTGGACAGGGTCAGGGCGTAGGCCACCGTCTTCTCCAGCAGGGTGGTGTCCACGTCGGTGGTCTGGTTCTCGTCCACGTTGACCCACACGGGGTTGGCGTAGAAGGACAGGTGAGAGTAGTTGTAGTCGTTGATGTAGTCAAAGCGGGCGGGGCGGTCGTTGGTCACGTCCCGCTCGTGGGTGACGGGGTCGCCGTTCTCGTCCACCTCAGAGCTGGACAGACCACGGACACGGAAGTACAGATCGTCGTCGGCCTGGGTGGTGAAGGTGAGGGTGTAGGTGCCATCCTCGCCCAGAGCGGCCTGGAGCTCCTCCCGGGAGAAGGTCTTGACGATGGAGGCGTCGGTGTTGGCGGTGCTGTTGTAGTCGGCCTCGTCCACCTTGCCGGTGACGTGGCCCATAATCAGGTCCACGTGGTCCAGGTCGGGGGTGTTGTCCACGTCAATGCCGGTGTCGGTGCCGTAGAGGGTGGCGTAGTTGTTGTGCTCGGGCACCTGGAAGCGGATGGTGACGGTGACGGTCTCGTCGGGGGCCACGGTGAGGTCCTGGCCCATGCCAGCGGTGTTGGCGTCGTCGGAGACGGTGAAGGTCAGGTCAGAGATCAGCTCGCCGTTGACGGAGTAGCTGTTGCCCGAGCGCATGCCCTCCACCACGTCGGCAAAGTCAAACAGGCCATCCTCGCCGGGCTCCACATAGGTCCAGTTGCGGGAGAACTCTCCGGCCCAGTAGCCGCTGGAGTAGTTGCCGTTGGAGCTGATTTTGAAGTGGAAGTCGGAGTTGGCGAAGGTGTAGAAGCGGCGGCCCTCGGAGAGCATGGCGTCCCACACGCCGCCGGTGACCGAGATCATCTCGTCAGCCCCGGACCGGATATCGTCCATGGGCAGCTCGCAGGAGGGGTCCATCTGGTTGCCGGGCATACCCTCGAAGCCAAAGACCACGTTGGGGGCCAGGTCGTTCATGATGCGCAGGTTCTCAAGGGCCACCTCGCCCTGGTCCACCTGGTCGTCCCCATCGTTGTGGCGGGAGGGGTGATTGGGCAGGATGAAGCTGTCGGGGTAGTTCTCTTCCACCCACTCCACGGCGGCGTAGGTGTCGTTGACATCGTTTTTGTCGTTCTGACGGGGGCCGTAGACCTCCTCCTCGTCGCCGTAGAAGCGGTCGGTGGAGGTGTCGTAGCTGAACAGCCACTCAAATTCGTGGATGCCCTCCACAGGCACCAGGTTGGAGCCGGAGTCAATGAGGGCCACGGTGGCGTGATCCAGGGCCATCATGTCCCACTCAAAGCCGGAGTAGATGATCTTGCCGTCGTACTTGCCCTGGATTTGCAGCTTCTCAATCTCCCGCTGCTGGGCGGCAATGGCGCTCCACCGGGCGGTGTCGTTGCTGGTGCCGTCGGGGTTGCGGGGGGAGTTGCGCAGGTGGTCGGCCAGCATGATGTAGTCGAAGGCCTGGCCGTAGGTGATGTTCTCCACCCGGGCGCCGGGCTCGTCCAGCAGGGTGTCCATATCTTCCCGGAAGGGCACGTTGAGGGTGTTCTCCACGGTCATGTAGCTCTCAGAGGCGTCGTTGGACTGGTTGGTGTGGGTGTGGTACTCGCCGGTCATCCACTGGCCCTCGGTCTGGACTTCAGCGGGCTCGTTGGCCATTCCGGCAAAGCGGGTGTCAAAGTCGATGTCCAGCTCTCCCTCGTGGCCGGGGCCGGTGAGGAAGTTCACATCGAAGAAGGTCTTCTCGCTCTCAGGCAGAGAGGCGGCGTAGGGGGAGTAGACGGAGTAGTAGATCTTGTCGGCGCTCTCGTCAAACTCCAGATAGCGGAACCAGCCGTTGCCGCCGTTGTAGGAGAACTGCAGGTCGGTGAGAATGGAGATCACGTCCTGGCCAGCGTCATTCTGGAGCACCTCCACGCCGGAGCCGTGGCTGTGGCCGCCCACCATCATGAACACCTGGGGATACTTCTTGACGATGTTCCACAGCTTGGTGCCCTCGCTGCTGAGCTTGATGGAGCTGGGCTGGGTGTCCGAGCAGTTCTGAATGTCGTGGCGGGTGACGATGGTGGGACAGTTGGGGTACTTCTGGAGCATCTCCTCCAGCCATTCCACCTCTCCGGTGGTGGGGTTCCAGCTGGTCTTGCCGCCCTCGCAGGCCAGGGAGATGATCATGTAGGTGTAGCTGCCCGCCTCCACGAACATGGCGCCGCTCCAGGCCTTGGGGGTGAGGTAGGAGCTGGTGAGGGACATGTACTCCTTGCTGTCTGCGCCGAAGTAGTGCCAGTAGCTGGAGCCGTTGCCTGCCCAGTTGTCGTGGTTGCCGGGCTGGACCAGGAACTTCACTCCGGCCTCGGGCAGCTGGTAGAAGATGTCCTTGGCGTTGTTGTACTGGGTGGCGTCGCCGGAGTCGTCCACCACGTCGCCCAGGTGGATGACGCCCTTGATGTTCAGCTCATCCACGCTGTCAATGAGCTCGTCCACGGCGGTGTCCATCACGTCGGGGCGGTACTCCACGGTGTTCTGGGTGTCGGGAATGAGCACGAAGTTGTAGTTGTCCTCGTCCCGCAGCTCATAGGTCTCGTTGCTGCCGAACTCGCCCACATAGTCCTCGGGGTTGGGGACCAGCCACTGGCTCTTGTCCAGAGCGTCCCCGGTGATGCGCACCTGCTGGAGGTTGCCCTGGAGGAACTTGTCCAGGCCGTTCCACCAGCTGGAGCCGATGCGGAAGCGGCCGTCGGCGGGGTCGGCGTACATGCCCACCATGTCGTCGGACACGTAGTCCCGGAAGGCCTCACAGCCGTTGACGTAGGTGGCAATCTCGTGGCCGTCGGAGACGATGGCGATGTGGTACCACACGCCGCCCTGGTCCATGGACACGGACCAGGCCGCCGAGGACATGGAGTGGTCGCCGTCGGCGTTGCCGGTGACGAACTGAATTTCCTTACAGTTGGACACCGAGGCGTACATGGTGCCCTGCTCCCCCTCGGGGTTGCCGCCGCCGGAGCCCTGGCGGCCGATGAGGCTCATCCAGCTGTCTGCGGCGGTCCAGTCCTCGGGGAACTGATAGATAAATTCCAAGGTATAGCCGTCCTGGAACTCCTCGCGGTTGATGGCGGCCCCGGTCTGGGTGATGAAGTCGGCGCCGGTTTTGCCGGTGCTGTCGCCGTCAAAGACCAGGCTGCCCCCGGCTCCGGTCATGGAGTCGGCGGAGAAGGACAGGTAGTCCTCCCAGTTGCCCTGCCCGTAGGTCTCCATCACCAGGTTGTTGCCGTTGCCGCTCTGGTCCTCAATGACCAGGTTGCCTGCGGCAATGGAACCCTGGGTGTACTGCTGCTCGAACTTCCAGTCGGCCACCACGGGGATGTCAGACTGGGTGGAAGTCTGGGCGTGGACGGTGGGCAGCAGGCCCAGCATCATGGTCCCGGCCAGGGCTGCGGCACCCCAGCGGCGAGCCAGGGCCTTGGGTTTGTGGAACGTCATTTGGTTTCCTCCCTCTTTGTTGTGCGGGGCGATGCAAGCCCCATCTCTCAGATTTCTTCAGACGCTTCCACAGTATAACGACATGTACGGGTGCCTTTCCATCAAAGTCCCATCAAGGGAATGTAAAATTTTCATATGTTGGGGGCAACAGCCCCCAACTTCTCCCGTATGTGCGGCGCAGCCTTGCTCCCCTGGAGAGGGGAGACGCGCTCCGCTGGGGTCCATTTTGACTGGCCAAAATGGACGAAAAGCCACTTAGGGCGTTCCCCCCTAAGGACCTCCCTGGGGTACGAGGCTGGACCTGCGTCAAGTCTAAATTCGGCCCGTCACCCTTGCTGTGGCGCCTAGTTCTGCCACCACACCAGGCCACTCTGGGCAGCTGGCCCTACAGCCAGGTGGTTTCCACATCCGGGCCTACCCTGGCCAAGCGGCATTCCCGCCGCCGGGAGTTTTGCCGCACTTCCTGTGGTGCTGTGGTAGGGGCCGTGGCTTGCCCGGCCCGTGGCTACCCTGGAATTGCCCTGGGGAATTCGGGAGGGGCAAGCCCCTCCCCTACGCCCAGCAACGCAAGAAATGCGCAATTTTTATGGGTTTTTTGTGCCAAGCCCTCCAAGAACTGCGCTGCCAAGCTTCCGACCGCTGGGAACAGCGGCTCACCGGGGTAAGGCCCTGGGGTTAGAAGTACATTCAGCCAGAGAAGGAGGCATCTCCGGTAGGATTCCCAATCCATCTATGTGACCCCACCGGGCCAAGGGCCGAAACAAGGAGGACGCAGGGACTCCCAGTACCGCGGGGTGGATTCCACAAGGCGGGGGAAGGCCCCGCCTTTGGCGATTCTTTCCCCGATTTCTCATCGGGGAGAAATCGGGCCCAGCGGAGCGTCCCCGGTGGGGGCGCTGGTTTCTACCATAGAAATGGTGGAAGGGCGATCTATCATAATAGGACACAAAAAAGCCGCCGCAGCGATACGCTGCGGCGGCAAATGAGTCCCTATTATTTGGCGTACTCGATGGCTTTGGTCTCCCGGATCAGGTTGACCTTGATCTGGCCGGGGTACTCCAGCTCGTCCTCGATCTTCTTGGCGATCTCCCGGGCGAGAATGACCATGCGGTCCTCGGAGACTTCCTCGGGCTTGATCATCACCCGCACCTCGCGTCCGGCCTGGATGGCGTAAGCCTTGTCCACTCCGGGGAAGGAGGAGGACAGCTCTTCCAGCTTCTCCAGACGCTTGATGTAGTACTCCACATTCTCTTTCCGGGCGCCGGGACGGGCGGCGGAAATGGCGTCGGCCGCCTGCACCAGGCAGGCCACAATGGTCTTGGCCTCCACGTCGCCGTGGTGGGCCTCGATGGCGTGGATGACGGCCTCGCTCTCCCGGTACTTCCGGGCCAGCTCCACACCGATCTGCACGTGGGAGCCCTCCACCTCGTGGTCAATGGACTTGCCCAGGTCGTGGAGCAGTCCGGCCCGCTTGGCCTGGTTGACGTCGGCGCCAATCTCGGCGGCCAGCAGACCAGCCAGCAGAGCCACCTCGATGGAGTGGTTGAGCACGTTCTGGCCGTAGCTGGTACGGTAGCGCTGGCGGCCCAGCAGCTTCACCAGCTCGGGGGACAGGCCGTGGACATTGGTCTCGAACACGGCGCGCTCGCCCTCGGCCTTGATGGTGGCGTCCACCTCGCGCTTGGCCTTCTCCACCATCTCCTCGATGCGAGTGGGGTGGATGCGGCCGTCCAGAATCAGCTTCTCCAGGGCCAGCCGGGCAATCTCCCGGCGCACCGGGTCGAAGCAGGACACGGTGATGGCCTCGGGGGTGTCGTCGATGATGAGATCCACCCCGGTCATGGTCTCCAGGGTACGGATGTTGCGGCCCTCACGGCCGATGATACGGCCCTTCATCTCGTCGTTGGGCAGGGGCACCACGGACACGGTGGCCTCCGCCACGTGGTCAGCGGCACAGCGCTGGATGGCCAGGGCGATCTGCTCCCGGGCGTAGGTGTCGGCCTCCTCCTTGAAGCGGGCCTGAATCTCCTTGATCTTCAGGGCCTCCTCGTGGGTGACCTCCTCCTCCAGCTGTTCCATGAGGTAGCGCTTGGCCTCCTCACACGTCAGGCCGGAGATCTGCTCCAGCAGCTGGGTCTGACGCTCCTTGATGGTGTCCAGTTCCGCACGGTCCTGGTCCAGCTCGGCGCTGCGAGCGGCCAGCACGTCCTCCTTGCGCTCCAGGTTCTCCATCTTGCGGTCCAGATTTTCCTCTTTCTGGTTGACCCGGTTCTCCTGGCGCTGGAGTTCATTGCGGCGGTCCTTGACTTCCTGCTCGAACTCGTTGCGGGCCTTGAGGATTTCCTCTTTGGCCTCCACGGTGGCCTCACGCTTCTTGCTCTCTGCGCTCTTGATGGCCTCGTTGATGACACGACGGGCCTCCTCCTCCGCAGAGCCGATCTCACGCTCGGCCACGGCCTTGCGCCGGTTATAGCCCACAGCGATGCCAACGCCTCCGCCAATGACCAGAGCCACCAGCACCGCAAGCACAACAACAACAATGTTTACGTTCATGAATGTTCCCACACCTCCTTGTTTTTAGATTTTTTACAACAAAAAGCCAAAATAAGACGCGATGCACCCGCAGGGCACACCGCGATAATCGAAAAACCGCCCACCCAATTTGGGCGCAGTATTTGAGTGTCATATAGCTTGCCAACGTACATATATGAAAGCACCCGAATCCAACAGGGTGCAGCAATTCCTCAAACAGGCGATGACTCGCCCGGTTTTCCAAAATTATCTCCTGTTATTGTAAATGGAACTGTGCAATCTGTCAAGAGGAATTCTGCCCCTTTGTCTCCCCTCGGGGAGACAAAGGGACAATGAATAATGATAAATGAATAATGAAGAATGCAGGCCCTCAAGCTTCTGCTTCGAATGATAATCTGTGCCGCTATGCGGCACACCATAATTATTCACTATTCATTTTTCATTTGCGTAATGTGCGCAGTTTTTATTCTTCGTCCAATTTGAGTACCGCCATGAAAGCTTCGGAAGGCATCTGCACCGTACCCAAACTCCGCATTTTCTTTTTGCCTTCCTTCTGCTTCTCCAGCAGCTTCTTCTTTCGGGTGATGTCGCCGCCGTAGCACTTGGCCAGCACGTCCTTGCGCAGGGCCTTGATGGTCTCACGGGCGATGACCTTGCCGCCGATGGCGGCCTGGATGGGAATCTCGAACATCTGACGGGGGATGTTCTCCTTGAGCTTCTCGCAGATCCGACGGGCCCGCTTATAGGCCTTGTCCCGGTGGGCGATGAAGGACAGAGCATCCACCTGGTCGCCGTTGAGGAGCAGGTCCACCTTCACCAGGTCGGAGGGGCGGTAGTCGGCCAGCTCGTAGTCCAGGGAGGCGTAGCCCTTGGTGCGGGCCTTCAGGGTGTCGAAGAAGTCGTAGATGATCTCGTTGAGGGGCATCAGGTAGTGGATTTCCACCAGGTTGGTGTCCAAATACTGCATGTCCTTGTATTCGCCCCGGCGGTCCTGACACAGGGGCATGATGTTGCCCACGTAGTCGGGGGGCGCAATGATGGACACGTTGACGTAGGGCTCCCGGGCCTCGGCGATGGTGCCGGGGTTGGGGTAGTTGTGGGGGTTGTCCACCCGCACCACGGTGCCGTCGGTCTTGGTGACCTCGTAGATGACGGAGGGGAGGGTGGTGATGAGGTCCAGGTCAAACTCTCGCTCCAGACGCTCCTGGATGATCTCCATGTGGAGCATACCCAAAAAGCCGCAGCGGAAGCCAAAGCCCAGAGCGATGGAGGACTCCGGCTCAAAGGACAGGGAGGCGTCGTTGAGCTGCAGCTTGTCCAGGGCGTCCCGGAGGTCGGGGTACTTGGAGCCGTCCTCGGTGTACACACCGCAGTACACCATGGGCTGCACCGGGCGGTAGCCGGGCAGAGCCTCGGCGGTGGGGTTGGTGGCCTCGGTGATGGTGTCGCCCACCCGGGTGTCCTTCACGTTCTTGATGGAGGCGGTGAAGTAACCGACCTCTCCGGCGGACAACTCCTTGGCAGCCTCCATCCCCAGGGGACGCAGGTAGCCGCACTCCAGCACGGTGTGCTCCACCCCGGAGGCCATCAGCCGCACCTTCATCCCCGGGCGGATGGTGCCCTCCATGACACGGAAGTACACGATGACGCCCAGATAGGGGTCATACTGGCTGTCGAAAATGAGGGCCTTCAGCGGGGCTTTGGGGTCTCCGGTGGGGGCGGGGACGTTGTGGACAATGTCCTCCAGCACGGACCGGATATTCAGGCCCATCTTGGCGGAGATTTCGGGGGCGTCCATGGCGGGCAGGCCGATGATGTCCTCGATCTCCTGCTTGACCCGGTGGGGGTCGGCGGCGGGCAGGTCGATTTTGTTGAGCACCGGGCGAATCTCCAGGTCGTGGTCCAGGGCCAGATAGGTGTTGGCCAGGGTCTGGGCCTCCACGCCCTGGGCGGCGTCCACCACCAGCACCGCACCTTCACAGGCGGCCAGAGAGCGGGAGACCTCGTAGTTGAAGTCCACGTGGCCCGGGGTGTCAATGAGGTTGAGGCAATAGGTCTCCCCGTTGTCGGCGGTGTAGTCCATGCGCACGGCACGGGCCTTGATGGTGATGCCGCGCTCCCGCTCC
Source organism: Pseudoflavonifractor sp. An187 (assembly GCF_002160275.1). Classification (NCBI taxonomy): domain Bacteria; kingdom Bacillati; phylum Bacillota; class Clostridia; order Eubacteriales; family Oscillospiraceae; genus Pseudoflavonifractor; species Pseudoflavonifractor sp. An187. The sequence continues at coordinate 8,671 of NZ_NFKG01000031.1, forward strand.
AGGTCCATGTTGTCCAGCAGCTGGGACTCCATCTGCCGCTGCTCCACCGCGCCGCAGATCTCAATCATGCGGTCCGACAGGGTGGATTTGCCGTGGTCAATGTGGGCGATGATGGAAAAATTGCGAATGTGATCTTGTTTGGTCATATTGGTATCGCTCCTCCCTGGGATGACAGGCCGCCCCCGTGGGCGGTGCTGACAAAACGAATTATTTTACCCGATCTCGGTGGCTCTTCATGTCGCCGTTGAGCCGTTCGCCACAGGCGTGGATGATTTGCAGCAGGGACTGATAGGTGCCCGGATAGTTGTCCATCATCTGGTCGTGGGACATGTCGGGGAATTTGTGCTTGCCCTTGCTCTGGGTCAGGGCCTCCAGGTAATCCGCCTCGTTGAGAATCAGGTCCACCCGGGGCAGACCGGCCATGAACTGCTCCTTGGGCACCGAGAACAGGCTGTCTCCGCTGTCTGAGCCGGTGCGGCGCAGGTGGCGGAAGAGGATATACACCGAGGTGGACAAAAAGTTGGTGGCCGCCCGAATGGCCTTCTTGTTGTCCAGCTTACCCAGCAGGTCAAAGAGCACCCCCACCGAGTTCACCACCAGCTTTTTGGACAGGGTGGCCATCACCGAGCCCTTGAGCAGATTGTCGGGTTGGGCGGAGGCGTCAAAGAGGGTATCCACGTCCAGAATGGTGGTGCCGTCCCGGCTCAAGGTACGGCCCAGTAAAAAGTCGGCGGACACATTGTAAAAATCGCAGGCCCGCACCACAAAGGCCAGTCCCGGCTCCCGTACCCCGTTTTCGTAGTGGGACAGCAGGGCCTGAGAGATGCCCAGCGCTCCGGCGGCCTGCCGCTGGGAGATTCCCTTTTCCTGCCGTAACAGGGACAAAGAACGTGCAAAATCAGCATGGATCATGTTATACCCTCTCTTTTCGTTCTCCAATCGCATTATTTATAGTATACCCAAGTGATTACAAGATGTAAATAATGTGTTCCCACGGAAGGAGGAAAATTGCACAGAGTATTTTTGTACTTTTCCACCATATGGATGGTGGGACGACAAATTTCATTGTTTGAGATTTTTTTAACAAAGATTGTCAGAATATCCGGGCAAAACTCTGCAAATACTTTACATTTCTCTTTCCAGACCCTTGCAATCTGGCTGGGATGGTGCTACATTAATAGGCGATATGACTCGGAACACAATTTGTATTGTATGGAGGGAACCCAACTCATGTTTGGTCAATTGATTGAAAAACTGAAAGCCAGCCCCAAGACCATCGTCTTCACCGAGGGCACCGACGCCCGTATTCTGGAGGCCTCTGCCCGTCTGCTGTCCTCCACCTTCCTCAAGCCCATTCTGATTGGCAACGAGCAGGAGGTGCAGGCTGCCGCGGAAAAGACCGGCTTCAACATCAACGGCGCTATCATCATGGACCCCACCAAGTACGACAAGATGGAGGAAATGGTGGCTGCCATGGTGGAGCTGCGCAAGGGTAAGATGACCCCCGAGCAGTGCCGGGAGCTGCTGCTCCAGGGCAACTACTTCGGCACCATGCTGGTGAAGATGGGCGTGGCCGACTGCCTGCTGGGCGGCGCCACCTACTCCACCGCCGACACCGTGCGCCCCGCCCTTCAGCTGATTAAGACCAAGCCCGGCAACAAGATCGTGTCCTCCTGCTTTATCATGGTGCGTGCTGCCGCCACCGGCTCCAACGAGGTGCTGGCCATGGGCGACTGCGCCATCAACATCGACCCCAGCGAGGACGATCTGGTGGAGATCGCCCGGGAGTGCGCTCACTGCGCCCGGGTGTTTGGCATCGACCCCAAGGTGGCTCTGCTGAGCTACTCCACCAAGGGCTCCGGCAAGGGCCCCGACGTGGACAAGATGCGCAACGCCACCGAGAAGCTGCTGGCCACCAACCCCGACTTCGCCGTGGACGGCGAGCTGCAGTTTGACGCCGCCGTGTCCCCCGCCGTGGGCGGCCTGAAGTGCCCCGACTCCCCCGTGGCTGGCCACGCCAACACCTTCATCTTCCCCAACATCTCCGCCGGCAACATCGGCTACAAGATGGTGCAGCGCCTTGGGAATTTCGACGCCTACGGCCCCATCCTGCTGGGCCTGAACGCCCCCATCAACGACCTGTCCCGTGGCTGCAACGCCATGGAGGTCTATTCCATGGCCATCATCACCGCCGCTCTGGCCTAACCCAGATACATAAAAATCCCCCTCGGTTTACACCGGGGGGATTTTTTGTATCTGGGTGAGTGAATAGGTAATAGTGAATAGGGAAGAAGTAAGGTGTGCCGCCGGGGGCGGCATGGATTTTGAGATACTTGGCGCAGGAGAGGGGCTTGCCTAGCCCGAAACACCAGGGCGTGTTACTTCTCGAATACCCAATATTTTCTTGCAACACCGTAGGTGCCGGTATCATTAGGGATGAAACCCAAACGTTCACAGTACAGCTGATATTCCCTATCTAGTTCCGCATAATATGCAACCTTTTGATTTAGTACTTTGGAGATTGCTGAATTAGTCAGCCGTCCATCTTTTGTTGTGTTTCTAGAATGACCATCCATGCTGTTGTGTGCGTAGCCCACAAATCTACTTGGGTAAAATTTATATCCCGTGGGGCTTTTGACTGCAATAAAACAGGTTCCTCGTTTCATTCGCTCTAGGGCAAATGAATATTCACTTTCACATTTTTTCTCTAAGTAGTGATCGAGTACCGCCATATTTTCTCTTATTTCATCCAGTGAGTGCACACATTCCACTTGACTTCCCTCCCTATCTGTATTTAACGAGATGTTTTACATGGGCGTGAAAAAAGAAAAGCCGTCTGCAATGCAGACGGCTTTTTGTGCTTTGGTTTCAGCGATCAGACGCCACTTGCTCAGGCCAGCTTGTTGAGCTTCACAGTCATGGCGCTCTTCTTGTGAGCGGCATTGTTCTTGTGCAGCAGACCCTTGGCAGCAGCCTGATCCACGGCCTTAACGGCCACCTTATAAGCGGCATCGGCCTCGCTGCGGTTGCCTTCGGCCACCGCGGCCTCAAACTTCTTCAGGTCGGTCTTCAGCGCGGACTTCTGAGCCTTGTTCTGAGCCGCCTTGGTAGCATTCACCAGAACACGCTTTTTGGCAGACTTGATATTGGGCAAACCAAACACCTCCTCCGATGTGATTTTATGTTTTTGCGCAGTTTCCCGTCGCAGATATGTATTCTAGCATGAAACTCCGAAAAAAGCAACACTTAATTTACTATTTGTATAAAATTTTTTTCCAGGGCAAAAAATAGGGAGACATGTTCCCATTTTGCACAACATGTAGTGGAAGGAGAGAGGGTATGACAGGCATTCGCACGGATTTGGCCCAGGAGGCCCACCAGCTCCACGGGGACGTGGAGGGGGTGGAGTGCCGGGACGAGACCTGCCATGGGTACGAGGCCCACGTGGTGCAGGTGCGCACGCCACAGGCGGCCCAGACCCTGGGCAAGCCGATGGGCACCTATGTGACGGTGGAGCTGGACGGGCTTTTGCGCCGGGAAGAGGCGGGGTTTTCCCGGGCGGTGGAGGCCATCGCCGGGCTGTTGGCCCCCATGCTTCCAGCTGAGGGGCTGGCCCTGGTGGTAGGGCTGGGCAATCGGGCCATGACCCCGGACCTGGTGGGGCCCCGGGCGGTGGATTTCACCCTGGTGACCCGGCACCTGGTGGAGGCCCTGCCCCAGTTTTCCCACCTGCGAGCGGTGGCGGCCCTGGCCGCCGGGGTGCTGGGCACCACGGGGGTGGAGAGCGGGGTGCTGGTCCAGGCGGTGGTGGACAAGCTTCACCCCAGCTGTGTCATCGCCGTGGACGCCCTGGCCTCCCGGTCGGTGGAGCGGCTGTGCCGCACGGTGCAGCTGTCCGATGTGGGCATCGTCCCCGGCTCCGGGGTGGGAAATCACCGCTATGCCCTCAGCCGGGACACCCTGGGGGTGCCGGTGCTGAGTCTGGGGGTGCCCACGGTGGTGGACGGAGCCACCCTCATCCAGGACCTGCTGGGAGAGCGTGCTCCAGAGGAGATACCGGGGCGAGAACTGTTTGTCACCCCGCGAGAGGCGGACAGCCGGGTGGCGGATTTGTCCCGGGTGCTGGGGTATGCGGTGAGTTTGGCGCTGAATCCGTCTCTGAGCGTGGAGGAATTGAATATGCTCGTAGAATAATGATGAATGAAGAATGAATAATGAATAATGAAAAATGCAGGACCTATGGTGCGGTGGTGATGACCGGCGGCGGGAACGCCGCTGGGGCAGGGTAGGCCCGGAGGTGGAAACCACCCAGCCATAGGGCCAGCTGCCCAGGGTAGCCTGGTGTGGTGGCACAAACAGGGGCCACAACAAGGGTGACGGGCCGAACCTAGACTTGACGCAGGGACAGCCTCGTACCCCAGGGAGGTCCTTAGGGGGGAACGCCCTAAGCGATTCTTTCCCCAATTTCTCATCGTGGAGAAATTGGGCCCAGCGGAGCGTCCCCGGTGGGGGCGCTGGTTTCCGCCTGAGAAATCGGAGAAGAGCAAGCCCGCTCCTCTCTAGCCCGGACGAGCGGCCGCCTTCCCCAGAGCAAGACAGCCTCTGGGACAAAATTCCCGTTGTCCTGCCTTTTCATCTTGTGTTATACTGAGAAGTAGTTTTTTCGGTACAAAAGGAGGTGACTTGCCGTGAAACGCCTGTGGGAGAATGCTCGGCAGGTTCCGCCCGTGGGATTTGTGGCAGACGTGGTGGAGCTGTATTTTGTCCACCGGGTCAGCCGCTCCGCCGCCGAACTGGCCTATTTTCTGCTTCTGACCTTTTTCCCCATTCTCATCTGCGTCTCCGCCTTCGTCTCCAAGCTCAACCTGGAGATGTCCGCGCTGCTGGAAGAGGCCAGCTACGTGCTGCCCCAGGAGGTTTTGGCCATTTTCCAGGACTATTTGCACTATCTGGACACCCACCAGTCCGACGCCATGCTGGTGGCGGGCGTGTTTATGTCCGCCCTGTTTGCCTCCGCTGCCGTGCGGGGCCTGATGAACATCATGCACGAAATTTACGGCAGAGCCACCTTCCAGGGGATTTTTCAGCTCATTGCCAGTCTCATCTTTTCCGTGCTGCTGCTCATTACCATCTACCTGTCCATCACCGTGGTGGTCACCGGAAACTGGTTTTTCCGCATGGTGGGGCAGCTGCTGAAGCTGGAGGACCTGGTGGCCAAGGTGGACACCTGGCAGTGGTCCAAGTATCTGATGCTCATTGCACTGGTGTTTTTGTTTATCCTGCTGCTGTACCGGTTTTCTGCCCCATTGGGCCACCCCCGGCCTCCGGTGATTCCCGGTGCGTTGGTGGCGGCGGTGGCGCTGACCGTGGCCTCCATGATTTTCTCCGCTTTTATGGAACACTCCACCCGGTACTCCCTGGTGTACGGGTCGTTGACCTCGGTGATCATCCTGTTGGTGTGGCTGTACCTGTGCGGCAACATCCTCATTGTGGGCAGCCTCATCAACTACGTCATTCACCAGAGAAAACACAGATAAGGGTATAATTTTCCCCCAAACAGCCATTCTAAGGGCAGATCATCCGGGAGGTGGCGGACATGTGGCAAGTGGGCGTGTGGGAGCCGGAGGAGCCGGTGAGCCCCCTGCTGGTGGAGCTGGCAGAGGGGGCGGGCTGCCTCATTCGGGCCTGCTGCGCCCCCCATCCCACCTGGAATACCCCCTTGGACCTGCTGGTGGTGGCCCCCCACGGGCCCCGGGCGGTGTGTCTGCCCCGATGCCGGGCCGCCCTGGTGCCCGGAGACGTGGCCCCGCCCCAGTGCTCCGCCCCGCCCCCCATCTGGGTCAGCTACGGCTGTGCCAGCCGCAACACCCTCACCCTGTCCAGCCTCACCGCCCACTCCGCCGCCGTGGCGGTACAGCGGGAATTTCCACACCTGGGGGGCGGCATTGTGGAACGTCAGGAGCTGGTGCTCCCCTATCCCGGCCCCGCCCCACTGCCTTTTTTGGCCCAGGTGGGGACGGCGCTGCTGCTGGGTCTGCTGCCCTGAGAGGGGGAGCATTTTTTCTTCCGGGCTTTACGTCTCCAAAATCATATGATATAATTTTCGGCATAAGATTGGAGCTGATACTGCCATGGAAGAACTGGTAGAATTAAAAGAAAATATCACATCCCAACGGCCGGACAGCTGGGACCGCCTGCCGGACATTCCCCTCTATATGGACCAGGTGGTGTCCTACCTCACCCGTCAGATGGTGTGTTTTGAGGAGGGGGACGGTCTGACCTCCGCCATGATCAACAACTACATCAAGGATGGTCTGCTGGCCCGGGCCAACGGCAAGAAGTACGGCAAGGAGCACCTGGCCTACCTCACCGCCATCAGCGACCTCAAGCAGGTGCTCAGCGTGCGGGAGATGCGCACCCTGGTGGCCATTGGCAAGAATGTGGGCACCAGCCAGGAGCAGTATGACTATTTTTGCCGGGTGCTGGACCAGGCTCTGGACCAGGCCGCCGGACAGCTCAATGAAGAGGCGGAGGAGGAGAAGCTGCCCGGTATGGTGCTCACCTACGCCTTGCAGAGTTACGCCCACGGGCTGGTGTGTCGGCGGCTGCTGGAGATCATGGCCCAGAAGTCGGGGTGTTCCGACCTGTTGAAGGGCGGGAAAAAGAAGTAACACACCAGACGGTCAAGAAAACCTCATGTCAATGTAAGAGGGACAGACTATCTTGCATCGTCAAAAAGCCCTCGGCAGAGTTTTCCCATCCGCAGATGGGAAAATAAATGGAAATAACGTTTTTTTCGGGGACATGCGCATCGAAAAAAACACTTCTCAGTCCGCCAGTGTGGCCTTGGGTCGCCCTTTGGCCCAAGGCTGCATGCAGCGGGCTGCAACTCCTCGAAAAAATGCTGGCATTTTTGAGAAGCGTGTCGAACAGGTTCGACACGCACACATGAAGGAGGAATGATCCCATGTCAAACTACGTCATTGTCACCGATTCGTCCTGCGACCTGCCCGCCCACCTGGTGGAAGAGCTGGAATTACATACCGTGCCCTTGGCCTTCCTCTTTGGGGAGAAGACCTACTACAACTACCCCGACAACCGGGAGATGAGCCCCAAGGCCTTCTATGACCGCCTGCGTGCGGGGGAGATGGCCACCACCAACGCCATCAACGTGGGACAGGTGACGGATTTCCTCACCCCCTTCCTGGAGGAGGGCAAGGACATCCTGATTTTGAGCTTCTCCTCCGGCCTGTCTACCTCCTTTAATTCCTATTCCATCTCCGCCCAGGACCTGGCCGAGCAGTACCCGGACCGCACCATCCGGGTCATCGACACCCTGTGCGCCTCTCTGGGCCAGGGTATGCTGGTGTACCAGGCCGCCCAGCTGCGCCAGGCAGGGAAGAGCCTGGACGAGGTGGCCCAGTGGGTGGAGGACAACAAGCTGCGCCAGTGCCACTGGTTCACCGTGGACGACCTGTTCTTCCTCAAGCGGGGCGGGCGGGTATCTGCCGCCACCGCCGTGGTGGGCACCATGCTGCAAATCAAGCCGGTGCTCCACGTGGACAACGAGGGCCACCTCATCAGCGTGGCCAAGGCCCGGGGCCGCAAGGCGTCCCTGCAGGCTCTGGTGGACAAGGTGGGCCAGCTGGGGGAGGACGTGGCCAATCAGACCATGTTCATCAGCCACAGCGACTGTGAGGCGGACGCCCAGTTTGTGGCCGACCAGATCAAGCAGAAGTATGGCACCCGTGAGATCATCCTCAACGATATCGGGCCCGTCATCGGCGCCCACACCGGACCCGGCTGCGTGGCCCTGTTCTTCATGGGAAAACACAGATAAGGCAATGAATAATGAAGAATGAATAATGAATAATTGAGGAGTGCCGCTTGGGCGGCACGACTCAAAAGAAAAACCGGCGCATATGCGCCGGTTTTTTGCTTTGAAATCGGTGCTGCTCAAAGCAGCACACCATACTTCTTCACTATTCACTATTACTTATTCACTAGCAGCTAAACGGCTGCTTTTTGGCAGCCGTTTAGCTGCTCTGCCGCTCCACCAGCTCCCAGGGCGCCACCATGGACTCCCCCTTCTTGCCGTGGAACAAATCCACCAGCAGCTGGGCGGCCATCTGGCCCACATTGTAGGTGCCGTGGGACAGGGAGGTGATGGGCACGGGGGCCAGCTGGCTGTAGGCGCTGTTGTCGAAGCTCACCACAGCCACGTCCTGGGGCACCCGTTTGCCTCGCTGGACCAGGATACTGACCAGGCGGGAGGCCACCTCATCGTTGTAGCACACCGCCGCCGTGCACCCCTCCAGGGTCTTGAGCACCTGCTCCCAGGGCTCGTCCTCTTGCAGCAGGTCGGTCTTGGTCTCGGTGTTGTACCAGAACACGTGCTGCTGGTCCAGGGGCAGCCCCAGGTCCCGCAGCCCTTCCAGGTAGCCGGAATACCGCTGCAAGCCCTGGATGTCGTCGTTTTTGAACAGGCCCATAATGGCCCGATGTCCCTTATTATAGAGGTATTCCACCAGCTGCCGTCCACCCCGGTAATTGTCGTCCAATACCGTCAGGCTGTCAGACAGTTCCTGATAACAGCCGTGGAGAAATACCATGGGAATACCCCGGGCCATAATCTCCCGGTACAGATCCAGGTTGGGGTTGGGCAGACCCGTCTTGATACCCTCCACCAGAATGCCGTCGGGCACGTGCTCGTCCAGCAGGGAGGTGAGGATCTTCCGCTCGTTGGCCACCAGGTTCTGGGTGGCGTACAGGGTGAGGGTGCAGTTGTTGGCGGCCAGCACCGTCTCAATCTCCCGCAGAATGCTGGGGAAGATATAATTACTAATGTAGGTGGTGATGACGGCCACCGTGCGGCGGCCACCCTTGTCCCGCTTGGCCAGATGGGAGCCGCTGCCTTGACGGCGCTCAATGAGTCCCTCGGAGGCCAGCAGGCTCAGCGCCTGCCGCACGGTCTGACGGCTGACCTGGAACTGGCCGCACAGAGCCTGCTCGGTGGGCAGAAGCATGGTTTCATCGTATTGTCCAGACTGGATTTCCCGGCGCAGGGTGTCTGCGACCGTTTGATATTTGGGGCGCACAATGTCCCCCCCTCTCTCGTAGTTCTCTGGGATTGGTCCGCTGGGTTTGTTATCGAAAGTATACCATATTTGTACATACGGTGCAACACATGTTCGGAATATTTGTTTTAAATTTTGCGAAAGGGTATGTACCTTTTCAAAACAAGTCTCGGCATTATTCCAATACCACCAGTCAAATTCAGAAAATAAAAGCCCAGAATCTGGCAAAAGATTCGCGGCTCGATGGATTTTGAAAAAATCCACCGGGGTGTTTTTGTGGAATTTGTGCACAATGCCCGTTTTCTGGAAGAGCGCTTTTTGCGTATATTGATTAAATATTCCAGGCGTTTCGGAAAAACTGGAACCGATTGGGAGTCTTTCTCGTGGTTATCACCAATTTCTCAGAATGTTTTCACAAATTTGTATTGTTGTAAACCTAGAAATGAATAGTTATTCGTACATTTGCTTGACATTTGAAATTTTGTTGGTATACTGAAATCACAAAGCACCGAACGGCAGCGGAACAAAACATCTGCCCCGGTGGAACAAGTGAAATATTTGAACGGAGGTCACTACAATGAAGAAGAAATTACTTGCACTGTCCTTGTCCCTGGCCATGGCGTTCTCTCTGGCCGCTTGCGGCAACGGTGGCTCCGGTGGCTCCGATTCCCCCTCTGGGGAAGGCGGCGTCGGCGAGGGCAAGACCGTCGGTATCGCCATGCCCACCCAGTCTTCCGAGCGCTGGATCAAGGATGGCGACAACATGAAGGCTCAGCTGGAAGAGCTGGGTTATGAAGTGAAGCTGCAGTACGCGGAGGACGACGTGCAGATGCAGGTCTCCCAGATCGAGAACTTTGTGGCTCAGCAGGTGGACTGCCTGGTCATCGCTGCCGTGGACTCCGGCGCTCTGACCACGGTGGAGGCTCAGGCCAAGACCGCTGGCATCCCCATCATCGCCTATGACCGTCTGCTGATGGACACCGATGCTGTTTCCTACTACGCCTCCTTCGATAACAAGGGCGTGGGTACCGCCATCGCCAACTACATCGTGGAAGCCAAGGACCTGGAGGCCGCTAAGGCCGCTGGCGAGAGCTACACCATCGAGTTCTTCATGGGCTCTCCCGACGACAACAACGCTGTGCTGCTGTATGAGGGCATCATGGAAGTGCTCCAGCCCTACCTGGACGACGGCACCCTGGTGTGCAAGAGCGGCCGTACTTCTTTCGATGAGACTTGTATCCTCCGCTGGAGCCAGGAGGAAGCTCAGAAGAACTGCGAGAATTACCTCTCCGGCTTCTATGCTGACGAGGATCTGGACATCGCCTGCTCCGCCTTTGACGGCTTCGCTTACGGCATCCGCTCCGCACTGGAAGGCGCTGGCTACACCGATGCCAACTGGCCTCTGATCACCGGCCAGGACGCCGAGCTGATGGCTGTTAAGAACATCATCTCCGGCAAGCAGTCCATGACCATCTACAAGGACACTCGTCTGCTGGCTGACAAGGCCGTGGGCATGGTCAACGCCGTGCTGACCGGCACCGAGCCCGAGGTCAACGACACTACCACCTACGACAACGGCGTGAAGGTGGTTCCCTCCTACCTGTGCACCCCCGTGGCTGTGGACAAGAGCAACTACGAGGAGCTGCTGGTGGACGGCGGCTACTACACCGCTGAGGATCTGGCCGGCTAATTCGGCTCGTCCCACAAAGAAATAGAAGAACAAGGTGGGGGGAGGCGGTTTGCCTCCCCCCACCATCGCCCAGAGACCTATCTGAAGCTACATAACCAAGCCCGGTGCGGCTTCAGATGGGCCTTGGGTGAGCAAGGTGAACAAGAGGAAAAAGGAGCTGAAGAAATGTCTGAGTACATCCTGGAAATGAACCACATTGTCAAGGAATTTTCCGGTGTAAAGGCCCTGGATGACGTGAACCTCAAGATCAAGCCCGGAGAGATCATGGCCATCTGCGGTGAAAACGGCGCTGGCAAGTCCACCTTGATGAATGTGCTGTCCGGTGTGTATCCCTACGGCGAGTACACCGGCGACATCGTCTACAAAGGCGAAGTGTGTAAGTTCCATAACATCCGTGAGAGCGAGGCCAAGGGCATCGTAATCATCCACCAGGAGCTGGCCCTGAGCCCCTACCTCTCCATTGCCGAGAACATTTTCTTGGGCAATGAGCGCAAAAAGGGCGGCGTCATCGACTGGAGCGCCACCCGCCGGGAGGCCAAGGCCTTGTTGGACCGGGTGGGCCTCACCGACGAGAACGTCAACACCCCCGTCAACGCTCTGGGCGTAGGCAAGCAGCAGCTGATTGAAATTGCCAAGGCCCTGGGTAAGAAGGCGGACCTGCTCATCCTGGATGAGCCCACCGCTGCTTTGAACGACAAGGAAAGTGCCCAGCTGCTGGAACTGATGCTCCAGCTCAAGGCCCAGGGCATGACCTGCATCATCATCTCCCACAAGCTGAACGAAATCAGCTACGTGGCCGACTCCATCACCATCATCCGTGACGGCCACACCATTGAGACCCTGCACAAGGGCACCGATGATTTCTCCGAGGACCGCATCATCAAGGGCATGGTGGGCCGTGAGCTCACCAACCGCTATCCCAAGCGGGAGGGCGTGACCAAGGGCGATGTGATCTTCGAGCTGAAGAACTGGAACGTGTACCATCCCGACGACGCCCACCGCCAGGTGCTTAAGGACATCAACATTCAGGTCCGGGCCGGCGAGGTTGTGGGTCTGGCTGGCCTGATGGGCGCAGGACGTACCGAGCTGGCCATGAGCTTGTTCGGCCACTCCTACGGCCAGAAGATCTCCGGCGAGATGTACATCAACGGCAAGAAGGTTGAGGCCAAGACGGTACGCCAGGCCATTGAAAACAAGCTGGCCTACGTCTCTGAGGACCGTAAGACCTACGGCCTGGTGCTCATCGACTCCATCAAGTTCAACATGAGCTTGTCCGCTTTGGGTAAATTCTTCTCCAAGCGGGGCGTGGTGGATCAGCGCAAGGAGACCCAGAAGGCGGAGGAGTACCGCAAGCTGATCAACGTCAAGACCACCTCCATCAACCAGACCGTGGGCTCTCTGTCCGGCGGTAACCAGCAGAAGGTGGTTCTGGCCAAGTGGATGCTCACCCAGCCCGACGTTCTGATTCTGGACGAGCCCACCCGCGGCATCGACGTGGGCGCCAAGTACGAAATCTACTGTGTCATCAACGAGCTGGCCAAGGCCGGCAAGGCTGTGATTATCATTTCCTCCGAAATGCCTGAGATCATCGGCACCTGCGACCGCACCTACGTGCTCAACGAGGGTGAGATTGCCGGCGAGCTGTCTGGAGAGATCACGCAAGAGGGAATCATGGGTTGTATTATGGCCCACAACAGAAAGGGAGATGCATAATGGAAAAGACCGCGACTAAGGCCAGAAGTGTGGCCTCCACTCATGTGAATCTGAGCATGAAGCAGTACGGCATGATTTTGGCTCTCATTGCCGTGTACGTTATCTTTGCCTTCCTCACCGATGGCAAGAACCTGACTTCCATCAACGTCAACAACCTGATCATGCAAAACGGCTACGTCATCATCCTGGCCGTCGGTATGTTGCTGTGCGTGTTGACCGGTAACGTGGACCTGGGCGTTGGCTCGGTGGTCGCCTCCTGCGGCGCTGTGGCCGGTACCCTCATCGTAGACTATGGTGCCAGCACTCCCGTAGCTATGCTGGCTTCCCTGGCCGTGGGCGCTCTGTTCGGCGCTTTCGTGGGCGTGTTCGTCTCCAAGCTGGCCATCCCCCCCTTCATCGTCACCCTGGCCACCATGCTCATGGGCCGTGGTATCTGCTACGTCATCCTCCAGTCCCAGACCAAGGGCCCTCTGCCCGCTGACTACACCTGGATCAGCACCGGCTTCCTTCCCACTGTGAAGGTGGGCGGCCTGGATATGGTCAGTATCGTCATCGGCATCGTCATCAGCGTACTCATTGTTCTCCTTGAGCTGCGCAGCTTCGCCGCTACCAAGAGACATGGTCTTCCCACCGCTCCCGTGTGGCAGCTGATCATCAAGGACGCTGTCATCATCGGCATCGTGATGTTCTTCTTCTATAAGCTGGCCGGCTTCTCCGGCGTGCCCGTGCTGCTCATCCTGCTGGCTGTCATCGTGGGCATCTACCACTTCATCACCACTCAGACCGTGGCTGGCCGTCAGATCTACGCCATGGGCGGTAACGCCAAGGCTGCTCGTCTGTCCGGTATCAACACCGAGAAGGTCTTCTTCTGGGTCTACGCCAACATGGGCCTGCTGTGCGGCGTGGCTGGCATCGTGCTCTCCGCTCGTAACGCTTCCGCTACCCCCAAGGCCGGCGACCAGTTCGAGATGGACGCCATCGCCTCCTGCTACATCGGCGGCGCTGCCACCTCCGGTGGTGTGGGCACCATCCTGGGCGCTGTGGTTGGCGCTCTGATCATGGGCGTTCTGAACAACGGTATGTCCCTGGCTGGCTTCGACACCAACGTGCAGAAGATCGTCAAGGGCGCCGTGCTGCTGGGCGCCGTCACCATCGACCTGCTGTCCAAGCGTAAGAAAGGCTAAGATACTATGAAACAAAAGCGTCCTTTTCGCCGCCCACTGCAACTGCATGTGCTGCTGCGGCTGGCCTGTGGAGCCTACCTGATTTATCTGGCCTGGGGCCTGCGGGAAGGTGCCTTCCAAGGCCAAAACGGCATGGTGTTTGGCATTGCCATGATTCTCTTTGGCCTGGTGGGTGTGGCCTTGGCAGGATGGAATACCTTCCTGCTGGCCACTGGCCGCTATCGACTTCCCCATGAGAGCGAGTATTTAGAGGACGCTCCTTCCTCGGAGTCAGAGATGGATGATTCCACGCAGTCATCCCCCCTGGACCCCAAGACCTAAGTTTTGGTACGGAGTGCCTCTGGTTGCCAGACAATGAGAGGCACTCCGTTCTCCTTATTTTGAGAAAGAGGAGTTTTTGCTATGAACATTCCATCTATGATTTCCGCTGGTGAGGCCTGCCTGGGTATTGAGCTGGGCTCTACCCGCATCAAAGCGGTGCTCATCGGTCCCGACCATGCCCCCATCGCTTCCGGCGACCACAGCTGGGAGAACCGCTATGAGGGCGGCTACTGGACCTACTCCCTGGAGGACGTGTGGACCGGGCTGCAAGATGCCTACGCCCACCTGTCCGCCGACGTGGAAGCCCGCTACGGGGTGAAGCTGACCCGTGTGGCCTCCATGGGCTTCTCCGCCATGATGCACGGCTACCTCCCCTTCGGCCGTGAGGGCCAGCTGCTGGCCCCCTTCCGCACCTGGCGCAACACCACCACCGGGCAGGCCGCTGAGATTCTCAGCGAGCGGTTCAACTTCAACATTCCCCAGCGCTGGTCCATTGCCCACCTGTACCAGGCCATCCTCAACGGCGAGGACCACGTGCCCGATGTGGCCTTTATCACCACGCTGGCGGGCTACGTGCACTGGAAGCTCACTGGGGAGAATGTCCTGGGTGTGGGCGACGCCAGCGGCGTGTTCCCCATTGACTCCAACACCTGCGACTACGACCAGGCCATGGTGGACAGCTTTGACGCCCTGGTGGCCGACAAGGGTTACTCCTGGAAGCTCCGGGATATCCTGCCCCGGGTGGCGGTGGCCGGCGACAACGCCGGAACCCTCACCGCCGAGGGCGCCAAGCTGCTGGACCCCACCGGGACCTTGCAGCCCGGCGCCATCCTCTGCCCCCCCGAGGGGGACGCTGGCACCGGCATGGCCGCCACCAACGCCGTGGCCAAGCGCACCGGCAACGTGTCGGCGGGCACCTCGGTGTTTTCCATGATCGTGCTGGAGAAGCCCCTGAGCCGCCGCTACGAGGAGATCGACATGGTCACCACCCCCGACGGGGCTCCCGTGGCCATGGTCCACTGCAACAACTGCACCAATGAGATCAACGCCTGGGCGGAGGTCTTCTCCGGCCTGCTCACCGCCCTGGGCCATGAGGTGGACAAAAACGCCCTGTACACCGCCATGTTTACCTCCGCCCTGGAGGGCAAGGCGGACGGGGACGGGCTCCTGCTCTATAACTACCTGTCCGGCGAGCCGGTCACCGGCCTCAGCGACGGCCGGCCCCTGCTGGTGCGTGGCCCCGAGGCACACCTGAACTTTGCAAACTTCATGCGCACCCAGCTCTATTCCGCTCTGGCCACCTTGAAGGTGGGCCTGGACATTCTGGGTGAGGAGCATGTGGCGGTGGACCGCCTCATGGGCCACGGCGGTTTCTTCAAGACCCCCGTGGTGGGCCAGCGCATTCTGGCCGCCGCCGCCAACAGCCCCGTAGCCACCATGGAGACCGCCGGAGAGGGCGGACCCTGGGGCATGGCCCTGCTGGCCGCCTATGCGGTCCATAAGACCGACGGCCAGTCCCTCCAGGACTACCTGAACACCCAGGTCTTTGGCGACCAGAAGGTGTCTGTGGTGGAGCCTCAGGCCGAGGACGTGGAGGGCTTCACCAACTTTATGGTGCACTATAAGGCGGGCCTGGCTGTGGAGCGGGCCGCCGTGGAACACGTATAATAAAAACTTGACATAACGGAGGTTATGAACATGAACAACAAAGAATTTTGGTTTGTCGTGGGCAGCCAGTTCCTGTATGGCCCCGAAGTGCTGGAGATCGTGGATCGCCGCGCCGCCGAGATGGTGGACACCCTCAACGCCACCGGGAACCTGCCCTGCAAGCTGGTATACAAGGTCACGGCCAAGACCAACAAGGAGATCGCCGACGTGGTGAAGGCTGCCAACTATGACGACAACTGCTGCGGCATCGTCACCTGGTGCCACACCTTCTCCCCCTCCAAGATGTGGATCAACGGCTTTGTCAACCTGCAAAAGCCCTACTGCCACCTGGCCACCCAGTACAACCTGGAGATCCCCAACGAGGAGATCGACATGGACTTCATGAACCTCAACCAGGCTGCCCACGGCGACCGGGAGCACGGCTTCATCGCCGCCCGCCTGCGCATGCCCCGCAAGGTCATCGCCGGCTACTGGAAGGACGAAGAGGTCCAGAAGCGTCTGGGCCGCTGGATGCGCACCTGCCTGGGCGTGGACTTCTCCCGTAACCTGAAGGTCATGCGTTTCGGCGACAACATGCGGGAAGTGGCCGTCACCGAGGGCGACAAGGTGGAAGTGCAGGCCAAGCTGGGCTGGCAGGTGAACACCTGGGCCGTGGGCGATCTGGTGGAAGTGATGAACCAGGTCACCGACGCCGAGATCGACGAGCTGATGGAGGTCTATAAGGCCAATTACGATATCGCCACCGACAACGTGGAGGCCATTCGCTACCAGGCTCGGGAAGAGATCGCCATGAAGAAGATGATGGATGCAGAAGGGTGCAAGGCCTTCTCCAACACCTTCCAGGATCTCTACGGCATGGAGCAGCTGCCCGGCCTGGCCAGCCAGCACCTGATGGCTCAGGGCTACGGCTACGGCGGCGAGGGCGACTGGAAGGTGTCCGCCATGACCGCCATCATGAAGGTCATGGGTGAGAACGGCAACGGCGCCTCCGGCTTCATGGAGGACTACACCTACCACCTGGTGCCCGGCCACCAGTACTCCCTGGGCGCCCACATGCTGGAGGTGTGCCCCTCTCTGGCCTCCGCCCGGCCCCGCATTGAGACCCACCACCTGGGCATTGGCATGAACCGCAAGGACCCCGCCCGCCTGGTGTTCGAGGGCAAGGAAGGGGACGGCATTGTGGTCTCCCTCATCGACATGGGCGGCCGCCTGCGCCTGATCTGCCAGGACATCCACTGCGTCAAGCCCATCATGGACATGCCCAACCTGCCCGTGGCCCGGGTCATGTGGACCGCTGAGCCCTCCCTCACCACCGGTGTGGAGTGCTGGATCACCGCTGGCGGCGCCCACCACACCGTCCTCAGCTACGACGTCACCGCCGAGCAGATGAAGGATTGGGCCAACATCATGGGCATCGAGTTTGTCCACATCAGCAAGGATACCACCGTGGAAGGCCTGGAGAAGGAGCTGTTCTGGAACGACCTGGCCTGGAAGCTGAAGTAATCAGCCATACACAATCATACATGATTCCTTCCTCCCTCAAACCTGTGCCCCAGGGGTGTGCGTGGCACGCCCCTGGGGCCAATCCGGCAAAGAAGTCCACGGACTTCTTTACCAAAAGAATTGCGTGAATTTGTCTATGCCCCAAGGGTGTGTCTGGCATACCTCTGGGGTTTTCTGATACGAAAAGGAGTTTGAAACTATGACCGCAGCTGAAAAAAAGCAACTGGCGGTGACCGCCTGCAAGGTGCGTATGGGTGTCATCGAGGGCATCCACGCCGCCAAGGCCGGACATCCCGGCGGCTCTCTGTCCGCCGCCGACCTGTTTACCTATCTCTATTTTAAAGAGATGCGCATCGACCCCGCCAACCCCCGCTGGGAGGATCGGGACCGTTTTGTCCTCTCCAAGGGTCACACCGCCCCCGGCCTCTACGCCGCTCTGGCCAACCGGGGCTACTTCCCCGTGGAGGACCTGCTCACCCTGCGCCAGATTGGCAGCCACCTCCAGGGCCACCCCAACATGAACCTGACCCCCGGTGTGG